>CAZTAB010000346.1:0-6173 GCA_964611475.1 uncultured Verrucomicrobiota bacterium
GTGGTGCTGTAGAAGCACAGTGTGCGATTAATTGAGTTTTTGGAACTGTTTAATAGCGGGGTTCATCGTCCCCCCTCTTTCCCCTTTCCAATGCCCTCCAGGTCCATCAGAATGACCGTGGAGGATGAAACAGTGAAGAACACTAACGTATACATCAGTTGCAGATCGCAGCCGCCGCTGTTCACTTGGCGGCGATCAGGCGGATCGGCTTCCAGATGCCGCCGGGTGTCCGGGACTCCATGTGCTACGGGAGCATTCGTAGCCTCCGATGCCCATAGAAGGCAATCTCCTGTTGACCTGTCCGCTACCCGCCGGAACTAAACGCCATGTCTTCAGAACGCAAAGCCGAATACCTGGACTGGATCGTTTCCACGTTCGGCAATATGTCCTTGTCGACGCTGGACGGGCGAGCCTGGTCGTTAAACCACGCGCGGTTGGCGCTGGGTCAGGATGAAGCGGCGGCAAACCGCTATTTCGAATCGGTTCCGATGACGGCCGACACCGACTTCATGGGCATCCGCCTGCTGAAGACGTTGCTCGACTTCGGCGACTCGGGCCGGATGAACGAAGGAGCGCTCCGGCGATTGCGCTCGATTTTTCTCGAGTGGGACATGGAGCCGATTACCCGTGTCGCCCGGTGGAAACCGTTTCACACGGAGAATCACGACCTGATGATGCTGACCATCGGGTTGTTCGCCGAGCAGTTTCGCGGGAAAGCCGTGGACGAGCATGTGCGGCAACTGTGTCGCTTCCTAGCCTGGCGGTTCGAGCGTGGTTGGATCGAATGGAACTCCCACCGCTACCAGCTTCACTTCGTCAATCCGTTGCTCGTTCTCGTGGACCATGCGCCCGTACCGCACCTGGGCCGCGGGGCCGCGGACTTGCTGAACCTGATGCTGGCAGAGCGGGCCCTGCTGAGCGTTGGCGGGCACCTCGGCGGGCCGTTCATGAGAGGCTGGGATCGCCACGTGGTTCCCGATGTCGACGGCAGCCCCTTGCAGCGCGGGCCGTCGGCCTACTTTGACAACAATCGCTACGATGCGTTTCTGCCGACGGTCTGGCTGGCCTTCGGTCTGGGCGAACCGCGGTTCGAGTTCGGCCAGGACCCGGACCTGGAGCCCGCCGGCGACGGCTACGGTTCTGCGCGTGACGCACGGTTGAACCAGGATGAGGGAATGTTTTTCGCCACGAGTCCCGCCGAAGTGCACCCATACATCGCGACGCTGGCTGCCGAGGCGGCCACACGGCCCTGCCTGGTCTACCGGGGTACGCGGTCGAGTCGCTGGGTGGACGACCCGGCCTGGGAGAACGCCCCGGATTTCAATCCGATCACCTACTATAACACGCCGTACGTCTCCATGGGCTCTCTTCAGTACATGGGCTGGAGCATTCAGACCCGGTACAACAACATCATGTTCGCAGCCGATCCGTCAATGAACCTGCGGATCGAATTCGTACAGGAAGGAATGGAACGAGACCGGAGGCGTCACGAGATGCACGGCGAACTTATACAGCACGAAAACTGGCTCCTCGGCCGGGGCGTTCTGGTGGAGGACGGCGGAATCCGTGCGGATCGCCGCCCGCCGTGGAGTCTCTACCGTGTCGGCAAGGGGCTTGCGGCCCATCTGGAACTTGACGGCGGGTACCATGTCCTGCAGGTGTCGGATCTCGACAGGTTCGGCGACGAACAAGCGTTCCTCTCCGCCCTACAGATGCCGGTGCGGGATGGGTTTGACGTGCACGGAGAGACCCTCGCCGGGGAAAGGCTCTGCGTCGATGTCCGCACCATGTCTCTGACCGTCAACGGGCGGCAGCGGGAGGGCTGGTCGGACATGCTCCACGACTCGCCGCCCATGCGATCGGTATTCGGCAGCGGCGTGGTGGAGATCTCCACTGCCGACGGCGGCCTCACGCTGGATCACGGCGACCTCATGAAAGAGGTTTGACATGAGGAGAATAAAACGGGAACTCAAATCTTGTGAGGAGGACAGATTGTCCCGACAACACGCAGGGAACGACCACGGAGAGGCACACTCATGGCTGATCAGACAATCGACACCAGGCATGGCATCCCTGGCCGAGGCCTATGAGCGGGACGGCTTTGTCTTCCCCATTGATGTCATTTCCGAACAGAGGGGATCCCGATTCGCGCAGACCTTGTGGGGCAGAGGCCGAACTTGCCGACGATCCCGAGCGTCTGGCGCTGCTGGGGTCCTATCCCGACCGGTTGCTGCCGTCGTACGATCGGCTTGTTCGCCATAAAAACTGATTGCGGCGGTATATCAGGTCCTGGACCCGGACCTGATGGTTTGGAGGGCTAGTGCCAGCCTTCCGAAGCCCCTCCCGGCGGATCACCGTCGCTCCGGATTGTTTACCGGTCCGCAGGCCGGGTCCTGTTGTCGACCTACTCCATGTTCGGGCAGAACGAATACCAGGAATTGTCGAAGGATCCGTCCGTATCGGCCGGAAGGATGCGGATTACATTCAAGGGGGGAAGCCTTCAGACAAGTAATAAAGGCGGTCGTCTCAGTCGTTGAACGTACGAGTCCGTCTTCTCTCTTCCGTTTCCCCCACGCCCACCATGTGCAGGCAGAACGCATACCAGGAATCGCCAAAGGCGCCGTTGGGATCCGTCGGCCAGGTTGTGGGCCACGGCGCGTCCAGCGCGATGTCGATGGCCCGGCTTTCCCAACGGCCGCGCTTCTTCTGGAAACCGGAGTGGTCGGGAGGTTCTTCGATGTAACAGACATCGAGGCCGACGGACCCCTTCCAGGAGATCCAGAGATCGGAGTTCGCCGGAATTTCGACGGCTTCCGCCAATTCGAACCGGTTCCATCCCGCCTTCAATACGCCACGCTTGCCGAGATCATAAAGCAGCCGCGCCGGCGGGTCTCCGTCTGGACCGTGCTCCAGACTGCCGCCATTGTAGATGGCTAGGCGCAGGGTGGCGTCGGGAACGGCTCCCGGAATGAAGGCCGATGCCGCGGTGACGCGGACAGGGTGTGCGGGCGAACGGCCACCGAGGGCCCGCGCCTTCCCGGCGGTGGCGCCCAGGCCGGCCCCGTCGGGATTCCCCCACAGAATTCCGGCGTCGTCGGTGAGCATTTTCTCGGTGGGCACCGTGGCGGCAAAATCGGGGATCTCCGGCGACAAAAGAAGAAGGAACCCGCCCATGGCCGCGGTCGGAACAGGTTCGCCGGGCGGCAGCTTGCGGAACTTCTGGAGTCGTCTGACGGCCGGCAGATACCACGTGATGTGGCCGGAATCCAGACCAAGCCGGCTGTAATCGATTTCGCGCGGAACGTCCACGGGCGCGTCGCGCCAGGACGCCGCCGCAATCAGTGTCGCGCCCGATTTCCGGTAAACCGACGCGAGGACGTCATCCATGCCGGTCCGGACCGGGCAGTCATCGTCCCAATATCCGATCAACTCTGCCTCATCGATTTCCCAGTCGGTGAAGAACCGCCGCACGCCGCCAACCGACGGATGGAGAACGGAGCAGCCGGCGTAGAGCAACGGCCTGAACCGTGTATCTCTCAGTTGGTCGGTGACATAACACTCATTGGCTAATCCGAACGGCAGGCCGGACAGCTCGAGCAGCCAGTAATCGGGGTTCGCTCGGAATTCGAAGCCCTCACCGAACATGAGCTTGGTGACATACGGAAGATGCTCCATATTCCTGGCTATGGGACAGAAGCGATTTGCCTCCCGGTAGCTACCGTCCGGGAGCAGGTTGCCGAGATTCCCGGTGTGATACATCACGCGGTAGGCAGGATTGTCTCGAGCCAGAACGCGGGCCAACCTCTGGGAGGTCCGCCGGCCGAAGCCGATGCCGTCGATGTAGATTCCCAGGTCGGGAATTCGCTCCTTCAGGTAATGGAGGCCCTCGATGTAATAATTAACCATCCGGCCGTTTGGATTCGTACCCACGGCGGCATCCGCAGGCACGCCCTGCAGTTTGGTTGCCCACGCCGGGCTGTAACCAGATCCCAATTGCTCCCGGAGCCAGGGATGACCTCCCGCCGCGCCCGAAAATGTTTCGCCCTCGACGCTGTACACCCAGGCCCCGGTGGCCTGCAGCGGTTGATCCGGCAGGCTCCTCCAGGCGAACAGCTCGGGCGCGATGAAGCTGATCTCCCGGCAGGTGTAGTAGAGGTTGATCCCCTTCATGCCCTGCGTCTTGACCGCATTGTGCAACTCAATGATCCGGTCGGTGGTAAGAAATGGATAGTTGATGTAGGGATTCGCCGGTGTCGCGTGGTGCTCGTGTTTCACCACTGCGCCACTGCTGGTGGCCCCGTGATCCTGCCAGTGGGAGCGGCCCAGCGGTTTGAACGGCGTGACGAACAGCCTGAGCCGAAGGGTCAGCGCATCGTCGCCTGTGCCGCTGAGCCGAAGCGGACCGGTGAACGTCCGGATCAAATAGGATTTGTCACTGCGTACAAACTCCATTCCGCCCCGGCCGTCGTTGTACCAGTCCGCGTACTGCTCGAAATCGGGATAGGTGCGCGCGTCCCAGAATTCCGGATCGCGGGGAAGCGGGTTGACGCCCAGTCCTGCCCGCACCCTGCCGATCCAACCGATGTTGTTTGCGGTCTCTGGGTCCCAGCGCCATGGGTGAGACTCCGGCGCTGGACCGGCCCGGCGCCCAAACCCGATCATGTAGCGCGCAGCGTCGTCGCGAAGCGGGATGACGACCGCCAGGTTATCCAGGTGGGTCTCCTCTTGCGCCTCGATTCGACAGGTGAGGTCAACGATGCCGTCGAACTCGGTTTCCGAGCGAACGCTAATGAGGCATGGGCCGCCGCGCGATTGGGATTCGCGCGTCGCTTTGGACGGGGTTTTCTTCACCAACCTGTCCTCCGCCACGACCGCCAGGTTGGGAGCGACCTTGCCCGACCATTCCAGCCGCACCGGCCCGGCCAGCAGTTCGTGGCCGAAGCTTTGGATCGATTGTGGCAAGCCATCCGGACCAAACCGAATGGTTCGTCCCAGAATCTCCACCTGGTCGTCACGACTACTGCGCACTGGCGTATAAGGCGGCGGGATCTCCTCCGGTTTTGTTGCCAGCGACGAGTTGAGCCATCGCATGCGCGAATGCAGTTGGGGGTCGTTGTCACCCCGGTCGTCAACAGGGTCGCCGCTGATCTTCAGGGTCAGGTGAACGGGCCAGGTAGCGCCTCCGGGGGCGGTGAGCACGTTCAGCGTGCCCCGGTAGGTCCCCTCGGCCACGCCATCCAGCGAGATCCCGATCCACAACGGGCATATCTTGCCGGGCGCGAGATGGAGTTCCTGCTGGAACGGGCGCGTACCGGTCCAGTCGATACCCCCCAGGTTGAAGCAGGTCATCCGCTCGGCGGGGATGCCGCGGCCATCCGGCCCTGGGAGGTCCGAAAACTCCACGCCCGTTATGGTCACCGGCGTACGTGAGGCGAATGCCCCGATCTGGAACGTATAGTATTCACCGGGCCGGGCCGTGGCGGCAAACGAATCTGATGGCCCGGACTTCACCCATTTCTCCGGAAGAAAACCGATCATGCGTACCGGCCGGAGCCGGTTTTCGGGGAAGAGTAGAAGGTCGCGGTCTGGAAACGAGTCCACCAGCCGCCTTGTTTCTTCCGGGCCTGCGATGACCCCCATGGGGTCCCAGCGGTTGAATGCGCCGCGCGCTTCGAATCGTGTCACCTTCGCCAACGGGAGCTTCCGCCAGTCCTGGTTCGACACGCGGTCGGCGAAGGACGGGGACGGGTCGAAGCCGTACCGGTTTAGCCAGTCCCTCCCGGAGACATTCTGCGGGGGTGGGTAATGCCCGTTCCAGGCGCCGACGAACTCGTCCGACGGCTGCGTGTATGGCATGTAGTAGACTGCATACTCGCCTGGAACCGTCCCGGCCTGAAAGACCAGGGCTGCGGAGACCCGGTCGGCGTGGGTGATGTATACATTGTCCACCTTCTGCCCCGTGGTCAGATCGAAGAGCAGAAGACCCTTGCGATCCCACGCCGGGTCGTTTCGGCGCCAGGGTATTGAGACGCGCACATCGTTCGCGTCCGATTCCGTCACCTGCACGATGGCCCGGCGGTTGCCGAATGGAGATCCCGGCCAGTCGCCGGTCCCGTAGGTCATGGGGTTCTCTCCGGCCGTGAGTGACGCCGTATGCAGATTCCAGGCTGATA
>CAZTAB010000347.1:0-10652 GCA_964611475.1 uncultured Verrucomicrobiota bacterium
ATCTGCAGTGGTGGGTGAGGGGCCTCAAAGGGGAGTTGGTTGCGTTGAGGAGACATAACTATAGTCCGAAGGGACGATTCGCTTGACCAGAAACTTGCAAAACTGACCTGGTCCCGCACTCAAAAAAAACGGTACTGGGGCATTGGTGCTCCAATGCAGTGATTTTTAGGCAAAATCAGTCCGACAGTTGTTTTGCTCCATCACACCTTGTCCTTGTCGATTCTTCGTTCGGCTCATTGGGCCAGCGGCAGGACCTTCGCTTTTTCAGGACACCTGGAGCCCTGTCTGGAGCGTGTCTCCAAAGCTCGTGAGACCTTGGTTCTCGGGGCCTTATGTCCTGGAAATCCTGAAGTGTATATGGAATGTCTGGGATTTCGTTTAGTTTGAAGGGTCTTTTCTGCCTTGAGCGTGCCTGGAGAAATCCTGACCCATGAGGGCCGGATGCACCATGCCTGAGGCCCGGTACCTGTCCCCCCGTGCGCCTGTACCCGCAGAATTCGGAATTCCATCGTCTTTCCAGCCGTTATCGACTGGGCCACTTGACTGCCATCATCGTTGGTTCTAGGCTGCCAGTAATCAGCCGTGGTGTGCGGCTCGGTTTGCCCGATGGTGTAATGGCAGCACACGGCCCTTTGGAGGCCTGAGTCTAGGTTCGAACCCTAGTCGGGCAACCATCAGGTCCATGCCGCTGGTTTGGTGTCTGGACATGGAATATAGCGCCAGAGGAATGACTTTTTTTGGTCGGAAACCTGTGGTGTAGAGCGAGAGAGAGGTCCGAGGTTGATCATTTTCGGTGGGAGCGCGCATCCGGCCCTTACGGGGAGAATTGCAGATTTCGTTGGCCAGCCGGTGGGGAAAGTTTCAGTGGATCGGTTTCCCGACGGCGAGATCTTTGTCAAGATTGCCGAGAATATTCGAGGCCAGGATGTTTTCATCGTTCAGCCTACATCGCCGCCGAATGACAATCTACTGGAACTTCTGATCCTTATTGATGCCGCCAAGCGAGCCTCCGCCGACAGGATTACTGCCGTCATCCCCTACTACGGATATGCGCGTCAGGACAGAAAGGACCAGCCACGGGTGCCTATTACTGCAAAATTGGTGGCGAACCTCTTGGTGGCATCTGGTGCGGACCGGGTCTTGCCCCTCGATCTGCATGCCCAGCAAATTCAGGGGTTTTTCGATATCCCTGTGGAGCATCTGTACGCCTCTCCTGTCATCGTGAGCGATATTCGCCGCAAATACTTATCGAACCTTTCCGTGGTGGCATCCGACCCCGGGGGCCTGAAAATGGCCTACGCTTATGCACAGATGCTCGATGCCGAGCTCGCCATTGTTGGAAAGAGCCGAAAATCCTCCGAAGATGTTGAAGCCCTGAATGTTGTGGGCGAGATTGAGGGCCGAAACTGTCTCATTGTGGATGATATGACGACCACTGCAGGTACGCTGTGCGCAGCAGCCGAGTTGTTGATGGCGAATGGGGCAAATCGCGTATTTGCTGCGGTAACTCACGCGGTTTTGATGGAGAAGGGGATGGAAAGACTCAAAAATTCGTCCATTGACGAATTGGTGACCACGGATTCGGTACCTAGAAAAGAGTTGCAAGGATTCAACATTACGACATTATCCGTGGCCCAATTGCTTGGAGAAGCGATTATGCGAATACATAACAATCAGTCGGTTACATCCCTTTTCAAGGTGTAGCCGGGAGTGGAAGGACGATGGCAGAAGAACAGGTGATACAGGCGAAACTGCGAAGCGAGTCCGGGTCGGCGAATTCGAACCGCCTTCGGAAGCGCGGAATTGTGCCGGGAGTGATCTATGGCAGTGGCGAGGCGGCTGTCCAGATCCAGCTTGAGGAGCACGCGTTCGAGACCGAACTTCGCCGGCACGTGAGCGAGCACGTGATGCTAAACGTGTCTGTAGGAGGGGGCGAAGGAAAGAAAGTCCTCCTGAAGGAGGTTCAGCACCATCCACTTACCGATCGAGTCCTCCACGTCGATTTCCACGAGGTTTCCCTGACCCAAAAACTCAAGGTGCTGGTGCCGATCGAGATCGTCGGCGAGCCGATCGGC
The DNA here is from genome assembly GCA_964611475.1 of uncultured Verrucomicrobiota bacterium. GTDB lineage: Bacteria > Verrucomicrobiota > Kiritimatiellia > SLOV01 > SLOV01 > CAUZEO01. Next base: position 2,076 of record CAZTAB010000347.1, read on the forward strand.
GTTACACGGGACGAGGGTGTTCTTGAGCAATTGTTACGGGAGGTGGAAGTGGAGTGTCTTCCTGGGGATATTCCGGAGCGGATCGTTGCTGACTTGTCGGCCTTGGAAATCGGGGACAGCATCTCCGTGGGAGAACTGGAGTTGAATGACGCCGTGGGCCTTGCCGCTGATCCGGCCATCGCGGTGGCGCACGTTTCCGCTCCTCGGATTGTCGAGGAAGAAGCGACCGAGGAGGGCGCGGAAGGCGAGGAAGGTGCTGCCGAGGGTGAATCAGCGGGTGCAGAGCCCGAAGTGATTACCGAGCGCAGTGCCCCCGAATCTGAGGAGTAAGCGTGCAGCCTGCAAAAGCCGGCACGCGACCCCATGGAAGAACGCGTTAAAGCGGTCGTGGGCTTGGGAAACCCCGGTGCCCGCTATGACGGTACGCGGCACAATGTAGGCTTTCGGGTGGTTGAGATGCTGGCGGAGCGCGCGGGTGCCCCCCTCAAAAGAAGCTGGCGTATGCGGGCGCGATCCTGCACAATTCAGGTCCCAGGTGGGGATCTCCTGCTGGTCCAGCCGCAGTCGTACATGAATCGGAGCGGCACGACCGTGGAAGCTCTCGGGCGCCGGAAAGGTCTGGGGCCGGGGCAGATTCTGGTAGTCGTGGATGATGTCGACCTGCCTGTCGGACGAATACGGATACGCGCGAAGGGCGGGGCCGGTGGACACAATGGCCTGAGGTCGATCATCGGGTCTCTGGGTGTCGAGTCTTTTCCGCGGATTCGCGTGGGCGTGGGGGGACGGGAGCGCGGGGAAAGCCTAGTGGGGCATGTTTTGGGAACCTTCGCCCCGGCTGAGCGGGAAGCGCTGGATGATGCGGTTGAGATGGCGGCTGATGCGGCGATGGTCGTGGCGGAAGAAGATGTGATTGTGGCAATGAATCGGTTTAACCAGAAGAAAGCAAACGGCGAGTAATAGCCCAGGAACGGTTTAATGAAGACTTACGAAGCAATGTTCATCTTTTCGGATCATCTCAGTGACGAGGAGCTCGATCCCAAGATCAAGAGCGCGCGGGGCGAGATCGAGGCCCTGCAGGGTGAAGTGGTTAGCAGTACCCGGCTTGGGCGACGCCAGTTTGCCCGCCCGATCAAGAAAAGCGATCACGGCCACTACGCGGTGCTGACCTTCCGCATTGAGTCCGAGCACATCCCTGCGCTTCATGCCAAGTATAAGCTTAGTGACGGTCTGCTCCGTGTGCAGGTGGTCCTGGCGGAAGAGGCCTCCACGGCCGAGGAGGCCCCGGCGGAGGAAGCAGCCTCCACGGCCGAGTAATCTCATGGCAGATCTGAACCGAGTGACACTGGCCGGAAGGCTCACGAGGGATCCGGAGGTGCGTTACACGCCCTCCGGGGTTGCGGTGTCGGATCTTGGTTTTGCCGTTTCGGACGTGTATCGGAATCGGGAAGGGGAGCAGGTTGAGCAGACCTGTTTCGTGGATATTGTGGTGTGGGGGCGACAGGCGGAAACATGCGGGGAGTACCTGAGCAAGGGGTCTCCGGTTCTCGTCGAAGGACGCCTTCAGTTCGACCAGTGGGAAAACAAGCAGGGGGAGAAGCGCAGCAAGCTGCGCGTCCGGGCGGACCGGGTCCAGTTTCTTGGGTCGCCCCGGCGGGCGGAATTCGGCGATGCGCCGGATGAAGGCGAGGCGAAGGTTCCGTCGGCCGGCCCGGCCGAGCCGGCCCCGGATCCCGAGGGCGTCGTGCCATTTTAAAAAAACAGGAGAAGAATGCCAATGCAACGTCAACAGCGTAGAACCCCGGAATTTTCCCTGCGTCGAGGGGCGAAATTTCTCGAAAATGTTACCACGATCGACTACAAGGACCATGAACTGCTTCGGAAGTTCATGACGGAGCGGGGCAAGATCTTGCCGGCAAGAACCACCGGTGTCACGGCCCTGCAGCAACGGCAGATCAAGCGGGCAATCCGTCGCGCACGGGTGATGGGGTTGCTACCCTGAGGGAGGTCTGAACGCGATGACCAAAGAATTGATACTTATGGGTGATGTCCCCGGGCTTGGGATCGAGGGAGACGTGGTAAAGGTGGCGGAGGGGTACGCCCGGAATTTTCTTCTTCCAAAAAAGTTGGCGGTGCCCGTTACCTCAATGAGCCGCCGGCAGATGGAGGCTCGACATGCCGTCCGGGAGGACAGGCTACGCTCGGAGCGTGAGCGGGCGGAATTGCTCGCCTCGAAGCTTGAAGACGCCTCGGTGACTCTTCCCGCAAAGGCAGGGGAAGATGGCAAGCTCTATGGATCGGTTCACGATGCGGATATCGCGACTGCGCTGGAGGGGCAGGGAATTAAGGTCGACCGTCATTGCATCAAGCTAAAGACCCCTTTGCGGGAGCTTGGAGTGCACGATGTCGTGGTGTCTCCCCATCCAGAGCTCCAGGCCACCATTAAAGTCTGTGTCGTGGAGGAATAGCCCGTGACGCGACAGGCTTCTTCGCCTCCTGCGGCGGGCATGGGCCAGCGCACGGGGGACCGTCCCCGGGTTCAGCCGTATAGCGAAGAAGCCGAGCGGGGCTTGCTGGGCGCCGCGCTCATTGATTCCTCTAGGGTTCTTGATCTCTGTCTCGCCAACGGCGTCCTTGCTTCTGCCTTTTACCTTGCGAGTCATCACGAGATTTTCGACACCATGGTCGAGATGGCTCAAGAGGGCCTGACAATTGACCTCTTGACGGTTTCCCAGCAGCTCAAGGATGCCGGGAAGCTCGAGTTGGTGGGCGGCCCCGCTTTTCTCGAGCAGCTCATGGATTCCACGCCCACCTCCGCCCATGCGGAGTACTACATGGACATCGTCAACCAGAAGTTTGTGCTTCGTTGCCTGATCGACCGGGCGCGGGAGACGATTGAGGACTGCTACTCGGGGGAGGAGGATGCGGCGGAAATTCTGGGGAAGGCCGAGTCCTCCCTGTTTGAAATCGTGGCCGATAATGGAACCTCGGTCCATCCCTGGGGCGAACTCGTAAAGACCGCGATGGGGGAAATCGAAACCATTTTTCAGACCAAGCGCGGTCTTACCGGGCTTGCCTCCGGATTTCGGGATCTTGACCAGCTCCTGATGGGATTCAAGCGGGGGGACATGGTCATCCTCGCCGCCCGCCCGTCCATGGGGAAGACCTCCCTGGCCATGAACATCGTGGAGAACATTGCCACCGGGTACCGGAACTGCAGCAGCCACCCGGATGATCCCACGGCGCGGGCGGTTGGTATTTTCAGCCTGGAGATGTCAGCGGAGCAGTTGGTTCGACGAATGATTTGTTGCGCGGGCCGGGTTCCCTCGGATGGGTTGACCAGTGGCTATCTCTCAAAAGATTACCACGAGAAGCTGATGACGGCAGCGGATTCCCTCATCAAGGCGCCAATCTATCTCGACGACACGCCGGGTCTTAGCGTACTCGAATTACGGTCGCGGGCTCGGCGGATGGTCCGCAAATACAACGTGGGGTTTTTCGTGATCGACTACCTGCAGCTGATGCACTACCCGCAGAAGGCAGAGAACAAGCAGCTCGAGACTGCGGCCATATCCGGGGCCGTGAAGGCGATGGCGAAGGAACTGCAGGTGCCGGTAATGGTGCTGCGCCAGCTGAGCCGGGCGCCGGAGTCACGCGACCGCCTTGCGAAGCCCAAGCTGTCGGATCTTCGCGACTCGGGTTCGATCGAGCAGGATGCGGACGTGGTGATGCTCCTGCGCAGACCCTGCATGTATCCTGACGATCCGGATGCTGAGGATAAAACACTCTCCATCCTGAATGTGGCCAAGCACCGGAACGGTCCCACGGGCGATTTGTACATGAATTTTCACGAGCAATACACGCGCTTCAGCGATCGCGCCCAGGAGCGCGAGAGCGAGGTTGTGGCACAGCCGGCTGCTGCGCCGGGGGGAGGTGGATTCGATTGATGCTGCGCTTGCTGACTGCCCTGTTGGTGTTCCTTGGCGGACATGGACCCGCGCGGGCCCAGACTGGGTCTGGCCCGGATGCCACGTCTGTTCCGCGTGTCCTGGAGGTGCGTGTCGCTCACCTCGCCGGTGGTACCGTGGATCCCGAATCCGTGTTGGTCTACGTGGGGGTTGAGGCCGGGCAGCCATTCAGCCGAATGGATGTGACGCGGGACGTTCGGACATTGAAGGACACCGGGAGGTTTTCCAGTGTTCGGACCGATGTTCAGCCGACCGACGAGGGTGTAATCGTTGTCTACAGTGTCCACCCGCGCCCCGTGATCCGCAAGCTGACGATCCGTGGCGCCAAAGCCATGAGCAACAAGAAGGTCAAGAAAAAGATGGAGCTCAGCGCAGGCGATTTTGTTGACGATTCGATACTTGCCGTGAAGTCCCACGCTGTCATAGATGCCTATCGGAAGAAGAGTTATCCGAACGCGAGGCTGGAGTGGGAGATCATTGAAGAGGCGACCCTGGACAAGGCCGATGTGGCGATCACCATCGTTGAGGGCAGGCGTGCCAAGGTGAAACGGATCGAATTCCCAGGCGCCCGGGATGATGTCTCAACGCGCATACTGCGCAAGGCGATGGTTCAAAAACGCGTGAACTTCCTCTCCTGGATTTCAGGACGGGGCGCGTTCAATCCTGACCTCGTCGAGGGCGATCGAATTGCGATCCGGAAGGTTCTGCAGAACCACGGATATCTTGACGCGGTGGTGGGGGCTCCGGACCTGGAATACGTCGGCGCACGGGTCGCGGTGGCTTATCCTGTGACGCAGGGGCAACAGTACGTCGTTCAGTCCATCGAAATGGACGGCAATGAGTTGCTTTCCGACGACGACATCAGAACTCGCGCCTTTCGTGTGCGCCCGGGAGAAATCGCGGCCTTGGACAAGATCGAAGCGACGGCGGAGCTCATTCGGGACTCCTACGGCAGCCGCGGCTATATTCGATCCCGGGCGGATCCTGAAATCGACGTTGACGAGGGGGATGCCGTCGTAGATGTCGTGTACCGAATCCGTGAGGGGAGCAAGGCGCTCATTCGGAATATTGCGATCCAGGGCAATACCCGAACGAAGGACAAGGTCATCCGGCGGGAATTGACCGTTGCGCCGCAGGAGATTTTTGACGAGGTCAGGGTCCGGCAGTCCGTAAGCCGTTTGCGGAATCTTGGATTCTTTTCCTACGTTAACGCGACTGAGGCGGCGACGGACCAGGCGGACACCTACGACCTGATTTTTGAGGTTGAGGAACAGCGTAGCGGGCAGTTTGTGTTTGGCGCGGGCTTCTCCAGCATCGACGACATCATCGGCTTTGTCGAACTCTCGCAAGGCAACTTCGACCTCCTTAACTGGGGGCGCTGGACGGGCGGCGGGCAGAAGTTCAAGGTTCGCCTGCAGCTCGGAACGGAGCGGCGCGACTGGGTTGTGTCTTTCACCGAGCCATGGTTCTTCGATCAGCGGCTGCGTTTGGACGGGGAGTTGTTCCAGCACGAGCGCCGTTTTCTCAGTGACGATTACGACCAGCTCAACACGGGTGGTAGCGTGAGCCTCACCCGGCCCATGCGTGGACCGTATCGCCTGCAGCTGCGATACTCGCTGGAGGAAATCAGTGTCACCGACATCGCTCCGGGGGCTTCCGACCTGATCAAGTCACAGGAGGGGTCATCACTTCAAAGTGCCTTGGGAGCCTCCCTGATCCGGGATAACCGGGACAACTTCTTCATACCCACCCGTGGAAGCCGGACAGTGCCCAGTGCCCTGGTGTCAGGCGGGCCGCTTGGAGGGGACATTGATCTGTATGAGCTTCGGCTTCGCTCAACCCATTTTTTCCCGGTCTGGCATGGGCATATATTTAACGTTCGCGGCCAGATCGCGACCCTCGAGGCATGGGGCGACACGGAGATCGTTCCCATTTTCGACCGGCTGTTCCTGGGCGGCGCCCGGAATATGAGGGGATTTGACTTCCGTGATGTGGGTCCGAAAGACGAGAATGGCGAATCGATTGGTGGCCAGTCGCTCATCTACTTGACCTTGGAATACAGCATCCCGATGATTGAACAGGTTCGAGCGGCGACGTTTTATGATGTTGGGCAGGTATACCAGGACCCGTATGATGTCGATTTGGGTGACTTGAATTCGAACTGGGGTCTGGGGTTGCGTTTGGACATGCCGGGATTTCCACTACAGGTGGACTATGCCTGGCCGATCGAGGCGGATGAATTTAACGATAGTTCGGGACGGTTCAACTTTTTCATCGGGTATCAGAATTGACCCGGCCGTCCCCGCGAAGAGGAGAGAGCAAGCCAGATGAACATGAATAGAGTTTTGAGTGTTGCAGTATGTGCAGGGATGCTCGGCGTGCCGTGCGCGATTGGGCAGGGGGATCTCGCCGAACGCATTGCCTTTGTCAACATGGAGGTCGTATTCGAGCAGTATTACAAGACAACGCGGGCGGACCGGCGCCTGAAGGACCAGGCGGCCGAATTTAATACCGAGCGACAGGAGATGATCGCGTCGCTGGAGGCGATGGAGACCGATTATAACTCGTTGCGGGAGGAATCCAGCGACGAGACGCTCAGCGAAGATGCCCGCGACAACAAGCGTTCCGGGGCGGAGGATCTTCTCCGAAAGCTTCTTGCAACGGAGAAGGAAATCAAGCAATTCGAGTTGACCCGGAGACGGCAGCTTGAAGAGCAGGGGCAGCGCATGCGCAAGCGCATCGTGGAGGACATTGACAAGGTCGTGGAGAAGTTTGCTTCCGACCGGAAACTCTTCGCTGTCATTGACAACAGCGGCTCGAGCCTCAACCAGGTGCCCGTTTTCCTTTACTCCAGCCCGAATGCGGATATTACGCCTACGATTGTTTCTCTCCTGAACGTTGACCAGGAGGAGGCGGATGACTGGAGTGAGAACGAAGACGCCATGGAGGAAGGGTCGGAGTCCGGGCCGGAGAACAGCGAGTAGGGTCCCGCGTAGCCGCGGGGACAAGTTCCTTTTTTTGCACAATGCAACGGACCGTCTCCGAAATTGCCCGCGAGCTGGATGCCGAATTTGATGGCGATGGCGCACGGGTCATTGACGGTGTCGCAGGTCTTCGCGAAGCGGAGCCTTGCGACATTAGTTTTTTAGCGGATCCAAAATACAAGGCACACGTAGAGAGAACCCGCGCCGGGGCTGTTATCGTGGACCAGGAGTTTGGATCCGACTGCGCGGCGATCCTGCTCCGCGTGGAAGATCCCCTTCAAAGCTTCACGCGGATTGCCCTCCAGTTTGCTCCGGAACCGGTCCGTTTACCGGCGGGCATCCATGAGTCCGCGGCCATAGGCGGGACCGCTGTGCTGGGTCGCGATGTTTGCGTGGGCGCCAACGCAGTCATCGAAGAAGGTGTCCAAATCGGTGCCCGCACACAGGTCTGGGCGGGATGCTACGTCGGGCAGGATGTGTCCATTGGCGAGGACTGCATTCTTTACCCGAACGTATCAGTCCGCGAGCATTGCCTGATCGGCAACCGGACGTTTATACACAATGGCACGGTGATCGGGTCGGACGGATTTGGATATGATGTTGATTCGCAAGGGGAGCGGACGAAGATCGCGCAGATTGGGATTGTCGAAATCGGAAACGAAGTCGAAATCGGGTCGAACTGCACGGTGGATCGGGCTCGGTTTGGAAAAACGCGAATCGGAAACGGCGTAAAGATAGATAACCTTGTGATGATCGCGCACAACTGCGTGATTGAGGATCACGTCGTATTGGTGGCCCAGGTGGGTATCGCGGGGAGTACCATCGTTCGGCACCACGCGGTGCTGGGCGGACAGGTCGGTGTCGCCGGCCACAGGACCATTGGGGAGTACTCGGGGGTCGGGGCCCAGGGGGGGGTAACCAAAGACGTTCCGGCGCGGGAATACTGGTCGGGCTATCCGGCAATGCCCCACATGGAGGCGGCCAAATTGCAGGCTGGGTTGAAGGGCATTCCTCGCCTGAAGGAGCGGGTGAAGCAATTGGAACGGACCGTGATGGAGTTGCAGGAAAAATCCAGCAACCAACCACTGGACAAATAACCTTTATTCCTGTCGAAGGTTCCGCCTGGCAGCGAAACTTTTCGGACATGTCGTCTTCTGCGGGACACCAGCTTGGGTCTCTTTGCCTCCGGACTTCCGCGCTGTGATCCCATCCCTTGCGTTACCTGTTTCTCTCCCTGTTCGTTTCCTGAGCTCTTGGCTTTCCCAAAACTTTTCATGAAGACCTGGTAGATACTTTTTTGTCTAATAAGTGTTAATCTGTAAAAAAAATGAACAAATACATACGCTAAGCGTCGAATATTTCTGAATGCACGATTCTTAGCGAAGGAGGAAATTGCGAAATGCATCTTGATAAACTGACAATCAAGTCACAGGAGGCTGTTTATCACGCGAAAAGGCTGGCGGATCATCATTCCCATGCAGAGGTGGAATTGGAGCATCTTGCCCTGGCGCTTCTGGAGCAGAAGGGTGGGGTGGTCTCGCCGTTACTTCAGCGGTTGGGTTGTTCGCAAAGGGAATTTGCCGACCCATTGAGGAGGCATCTAGAGGGAAGATCTGCAGCCAATGGGA
>CAZTAB010000348.1:0-3204 GCA_964611475.1 uncultured Verrucomicrobiota bacterium
GATCCGGGTTACGCGTATGTGTACGTTCAGTTCGTGAAACCCTCGGGGTTGGCGGGCCGGCGATTCAGCGCCTGCATTCTCGTGGACAGTGCGGGCGGCAACGACAAGGACCTTCGAGTAAACTCCATGGATCAGGATGACGACGCTGATGGACTGTCCGACCAATTGGAGATCCTGACCTACGGGACTGATGCGTTTAATGCCGATACCGATGGAGACGGGCTTTCAGACTATGACGAGGTCATTACCAGGCGTAGCAATCCTCGCTCCGTTGATTCTGACAATGATGGATTGCTTGATGGAGATGAAGGAGTCGAGGGGACGGATATAAACCATTGGGACACGGACGGCGACGGCATACCGGATGGATTTGAAGTCCAGTACGCACTGGAGCCGACCCGTGACGACGCAGTGTCAGACGTTGACGGTGATGGCCTGACCAATTACGAAGAATGGTTGACGGGAACGAACCCCTCAGACGCGGCCTCCCTGTTCAGGATCGTTGATTTCCGCGTGCAGGGGGGCTCACGCACGATCACATTTCCTTCGCTTCGAGGACGGACATATCAAATCTACTATTCTCATAATTCAGTCAACGAGCCCTTCCAGGCGGGGCCCTCGGTAATGGCCGAGGGGTATGGTACGACGGTAACATTGCCGGCGGGTTCGACCCGGTTGGAATCCCCGCTCCACTACCGGGTCCACTTGATTTCTTCACCGTGAATTGAGGTCTCATTGTTCCTAATGGACCGTGCTTCCCTTGGCGCGGGGTCCCACGCCATATTTTCTCGGCTACTCCCCGCTTGGACTATGCCGCCCCGGAGGCGATTCTCAGCATTAATGACGGCTTCCCGGTGACCTTGTTCAAGGTGGTCGACCTTTCCATCTTCTCTGCCCAGGATGCGGTGGAGATGAAGGTCGGGAACAGTTCCAATCTTGATGCCCTGCCGTGGCAGCCCTTCAGCCCGACGGTTCACGGGCATGCGCTGGGGTCCATCGTGCATGGCGAGGCCTCCCGTGTGTATATCCTGCTGAGTGACGCGGAAGGGAATGAGAACCTGATTTCCGATAGCATTGTCTACATGCATTCGGGGGCCGGCCGCTTTGTTGGCCAGGTGCTGGCCCCGCTGGACATGAGCGCGGCCGGTGTGGATATTGACTTCCTTCGGGACGATGGAATCCTCTATGAACTCAATTCACCGCCCAGCGGTGTTTTCACCATTCCCCTCCCGCCGGGCACCTATGAGGTGACGGTTGATCTCCAGGGCTATAGCCCGGTGTCCTTCAGCAACCAGGTCCTGCTGGCTACGGCGACGATCGATCTGGGGATCATCGGGCTGGTGCCCCTTGACTCCGATGGCGACAGCCTCTTCGACGTACACGAGCTTCGCGATCATTTCACTGATCGCGACAACGCGGACACAGACGGCGACGGTCTGGAGGATGGGAGTGAAATCAAGTACACCTTGACCAGTGCAACGGACGATGCCTCGGTCCTGCAGTTTTCCCGGGTAACGCAAGCAAGCGGGGAAAACTTCTCCATCACCTGGGACAGTGTCGAGGGGGTGGTGTACGAGCTTGCCTACCGCGAAGAGTTCTCGGCCGAGTCCTGGTCAACCCTGGCAACGGTTACCGGGGTGGTTGGCAATGCGACCACTGTTGTCGACACCCTGCCGGCCGGTACGCCGAGGCGCTTCTACCGGGTGGCTGTCCCGGTCCCCTGATCGCCCGAGGAAGTCCTGCTTTTTTTGCCTCCAGGCAGCTCGAGGTGGAATCGTGATTCCGTATAGGTGTCTGCTTCGATGCTGATGCGGCGACAGGGCATTCAGCCTGCCTCCCGCTCGGCCCGAGCGTGGCGTTGTGCGTTAGTGGGGTGGGGGACCGTCCACCATGACCAAGGTGTGACCGTTCCATCGCAGTGGGTTTTGATCCGTTGCGTGCCTGACAAATCCCAGGATCAACAGGTCGTAGGCCCCAATATCGATTCGCGCCCGGAGTGCTTCGGGGCCGTGGATGCGGGTAAGGAGAGCGGCGCATTCGTCGGCGTACTTGCTCGCGGCCAGGATCGCTTTGCCGGTGGAGACGTCCACTTCCCGGCTGATTAACGATTCGGGAACCTTGGGATTGTATCGCGGATAGACGTGGGACGTTCCCGTGTGCGGCAGGCGGGCAGACAGAAGCGCACTCTGGGAACGGTTGGCGTAAATGAAATCAAGATCGTTCGTTTCGGCCGCATGGATAATGGCCGGAAGTCCGGCCTTGGTCCCGGTTTGACCGAGGGGGGAAGTTGATTCGAATACGTAGAGCTCGCTCATGGTCCACGCCGGAAATGCCGAAGCACCGGTGCGGGGGCGGAACCGAAGAAATCTCGCTGTCAGTCCGCGCAGTGATGTTTCCAGGCAGCCGAAGTATCCTTTCACGTATACGCGTCCGGATTCCCGGTAGGCGACGCTGAATCGGTTGGTCACGTCCTTGAACAACTCGTAGTTCTCTCCTTCGGTGGAATACTCAACTTGAAACGAGGTGGGGAGGTCATCGTGAAACCAGTGCGGAGAAAAAATAGTGAGTGAATCGAGAGAGCGCTCGGTTCCCAGGTCGAGGTCAATGACCGCCTCTTCCGTGTAACCGGCGGAGACGGTAGTATATGCATGCCGGTCGAAGAGCATCTCAAGCACGGGCTTGCTTTCGCCGCCCTCACGGAGGGTGGCTTGATCGGGGCGGATACTTTTTGCCGGCCGGACGGGAACCTTGAGGTCATGAAAAAACCAGAGGTTTTCGGATTCCGCCTTTGAAAATGATACGTCGAGGTCGGCTAGCGTGCTTGCGAGTTTGCCGCCGAGGTGGGGCTCGCATGCGAGCGCATAGTTTTCTGCCCGTTCCGCTTCCTCTGAAGTCCGGCGGGTTCGCTCGTCGAAGGAGGAGACAAAGCGCGTCCTGCCTGCGCCGTGGAAATTCCAGGGTTGGCTCCGGTGCCCGAAGATTTCCCCGCCGACGAGCGAGGTGTATGGGTGATCCAGGGCGTAGCTGGTATCGACAATCTTCTGGCGAGACTGCATGGCCTTCGCCCTGTGGGGCTGTTTTGCCTTGGAGATCATGGTGATGCCCGCCATCTGGAGGGCGATCCAGCAGACCAGAACCAGGGTCGCCGCGCGCCGAACCCGAATAAACTCGCCGGATATTGGCACGGCAAAAATCCAGACGGCG
>CAZTAB010000349.1:0-13713 GCA_964611475.1 uncultured Verrucomicrobiota bacterium
CATTTCAGTCTCTTTCTGCAGCGGACCTGGGCGCGCGCGCTCAGCATCCTGGTGGCCGCATGGTCCGCCGCGAGTCGTGGCGTGGTCGGCGTAGCCGGGAATGAAGGCAGTCTGCTTGCCGTCAGGATCCAGGAAGTATGAGGAGGAGAATAACCCCGCGTAACGGTGCTCACAGGATATTTTAACCTCAGTGAAACGTCAGCATTCCTAGTGTTTTCTGCCAAGTCGGCAAGGTTGTAACGACTTGTGTAACGGGATTTCGTCCGCGAATACGATTCGGGTCGACCACGGCGGCACGAGGGGCCAGGAGGGTGGGCGGGGCCTGTGAGCGGCTGGAGGTTTGCTCAGGGCGGACCGGGAGGAGGGGGCTGTCTCCCGATCTCACTTGTCGGTCTTAGCTTCCGGCGGCCGCCGCGCCGAGTTGAATCACGTTGCCGGTCGTTGACGGGACAATGCTCCAGAAGGCCTCTGCGTCTTCCCTGGTGACGAGGTTGCGGTAGTGCTCGAATAGAATGCCCTGCGTCGTGTGGCCCATCTGCAGGGATGTTCTCGCCCCGTCCTCGTGCATGGCGAGATGGTAGCTGCCGTAACTGTGACGCAGGACGTCCCCTGACCACGGGACGACGGGCTCGATGTCCTTGTTGTTCCGATGGACTCCTCGCGCTTTGTCGAACCAGTGCCTCGAGAAGTAGATTCGTCCACGTTGCTTTCGATGTGGCAGTAACCATTCAAGCAGATTGTCGCTGATATCCACGTACCTCTGGCGACGCTTCTTCGCGACCTCTGGCCGCACCGTGATCCGTCGCTTGTCGAGGTCGATTTGCTCCCAGTCCAGACATTCCAGTTCGTTCGGCCTCAGCCCCGCAAACAGCCCGATTGCGAAATAGGGTTCCATTTGTGGGACGACATCGGAAACATTCCTCATCAGCCGCTGTGTTTCTTCCACCGTGAAAATCAAGGGAAGTGTTTCGTCGATCGATACCTTCGGAATCGCATCGGCAACGTTGCGCTGCACGTACCGGCGTTGCATGGCGAACTTGAAGAACATGCACAGGTGTCTCCTGTAGTTCGCACGGGTGACGTCCTTGTAGCGTCGCTTGTTCAGCCACGACTCCAGGTCCTCGGTCGTGATCTCGTGTATCGGTCCGTTGCCCATGTCAGCGGCGAAGCGTCCGACCTTCTGGTAGTCCTTGATCGTCTCCGGTCGCTTTCCCGATGCTTCCTTGCTGGCGAGGTAGAGACTGAAGACCTCCTGAACCGTTCTCTGGTTGTTGGCATCCGGCACGGTAGAGAGATAGTGCCGGGCTGCGTCCATAAGGGACACCCGGTCTGCGAGCATTTCCAGGGCACTCACGGCATCGACTTTCTCCCGCTCCGAGAGGTTGTGCCACCTGATCATCTTGTCTTTTTTCCCGATGGCCTCGAAGCGGCTCTGCTCGGCTACCTGAAGCAAGTGGATGTCGATGGCCTGCCTGGCCTCGTCCAGGCTCCCGAATGACTTCTGATCGCGTTTCCCTGCCCTGGTCCCGAAGTCGGCCTGCCAGGAGCCGCCACGGGGCCGGATCTTCACCTTTTTGTAGGATTGCTGAGTGCGTCTTTTTCCTGCATATTTCTGCTCTTGTGACATGACAAAGCTCCCAACACGTTACACCAAGTCGTTACATTGGGCATTTTGGCCGATTTGCATGTTGGTAGGTTAGTCCTTAAGTTGCTCATTTTCAACAACTTTGCCTGGGTGGCGGAATTGGCAGACGCAGGGGACTTAAAATCCCCCGGCCTTTGGGCCTTGCGGGTTCGAGTCCCGCCCCGGGCACTCTATCTGATCCCAAGACAGGGCCTTGCCCAATTCCGGGGATGACGTTCCCGAAAACCTCCCGCGGTTTACGCCTTCGGGTTCACTGCTCGACGCACCACTGTTCCGACCGCTTCCTGCACGGCATCCCGCTGCCGACGGCCTCTTCTTTTTCCGGGAACACGTGAAACTAGGGCATGGGCCAGTCGCTTGTATTCGATGCTCCCCATGGGCGGATTCAGCTCACCCTCCGCCTCTTTTCAGCGCATCGCGGCCAAATTTTTCGCGGATTTTGTCTACGGCCTTGTCGAGCGCCTTGTGCTTTTTCTGGTTCGGCGTGTCTGGCAGGGCGAAGAGTTCGGGCTGCTGTTGAGACTCTTCGTTGGGTCCACGGAGCCCCGAGACGCCGAACCCGATAAGACGAATGGGTCGCCCGATGTCTTGGGCATCAAAAAGCTTGAGGGAGCACTCGAGAAGCTTGTGGTCCGTGGCGGTTCCTTGGCCAAAGGAACGCTGACGGGTGATGGTTTTGAAGTCGTCGAACCGGAGCTTGATCTGGCCGCTGAGCGCGACTTTGCCGGAGTGCCGAAGCCTTTGGGCGACTTGCTCCGTGAGGCGGATCAGAACCTGGCGGACGACCGCCGGATCATCGGAATCTTCGATAAATGTGTGCTCGTTCGAAATGCTTTTTGCTGCGTGCTCTGTGACTACCGGGCGGTCATCCAATCCATGGCACAACCGCCAGAGGTGGCTCCCAAATGCCTTGCCCAGCCATTGCTGGAGGGTCCCCTCGTCGTGGTGCTGGGCATCGCCAACCGTTTCGATGCCGAACCGACGAAGCCTGTCCTGGGCGGCCTTCCCCACGCCCCAGATTCGCGAAACCGGGAGGGGCGCAAGGAGTGAGAGAACCTCGCCAGGGTCATCCGGAACCACCGTCAAGCCGTTCGGCTTTTCCATGTCGCTGGCCAGTTTCGCAAGGACCTTGTTGCTGGCGACGCCTACGGATGCGGTGAGCGACAGTTCATCCTGAATTCGGGCCTTTAGTGAGCGTGCCAGCGATTCGGGCCCATATCGCGTTCCCATGGAGGTGCTCACATCGAGAAAGGCCTCATCAATCGAGATGGGTTCAACGATCGGCGTGTAGGAACGGAGAATTTCCATTACCTGTCTGGAGACATTGGCGTATTTCGTCAAGTTGCCCGATAGGAACACCGCGTGTGGGCACAGTTTCACGGCCGTCCGCGAAGGCATGGCGCTGTGGATACCGTACACCCGTGCCTCGTAGGAGGCCGTGGAGACGACTCCGCGACGGTTGGGGGGCGACCCGATCACAACCGGCCTTCCGCGCAATGTTGGATCGTCCCTTTGCTCGATGGCCGCATAGAACGCATCCATGTCTACATGAATGATGCGGCGCGGAATCTCGATGGAACCGCCCTCTGTCATGTCCTGCGTGAGATGAAAGCCTAAATTTACGATTCCATACAGGATTTTCTGTGTCCTTGGAGTTCAAACGCCCGGCGTTTCGTGATATCAAACCAGTCGTGAGACCGATAGATCACTATGCCCACGTTATCTGGGATTGGAATGGAACGTTGTTTGATGACGTCGATCTCTGCGTGGGGGTCATGAATAAACTCCTTTCGCGCAGAGCGATGAACACGTTGACGGTGGAGGACTACCGGGAAAGCTTTGGCTTTCCCGTTCACGACTACTACCGCCGGCTCGGGTTCGACTTTCAGGCCGAGCCATTCGAGGTTGTGGGAACCGAGTTTATCCTCGAATACGAGGAACGACGCCAGGAAGCGAAGCTTTATTTCGACGCTCGCGAAGCGCTGGAGCGAATCCAGGAGTCGGGAGCCGGACAATCAATCTTGTCTGCTTATCAGCAGCCGATGCTCGAAGAGTTGATCCAGTTTTTTGACCTTGCCGGATTCTTTGTTCGGTTGGTCGGGTTGCAGGACCACTATGCCCACGGAAAACTTGATAACGGCGTCGAATGGATGCGCCAATTGGGCCATGACCCGGAGGATGTGCTCTTGGTCGGCGATACCATGCATGATTGTGAAGTTGCTCGGGCGATGGGCATCGACTGTGTCCTTATCGCAGGCGGGCACCAGTCTGCGTCCCGACTTCAGGGAAACGGCGTTCCCGTGATCGCTGGACGAAGGGAACTTTTCCATCCTGTTGCAGAGGAACCATTGCGCACGGAACAGACGGAATGACGCGAAAGAGGCATGGTTGTCTTGGCTTTTTTCGTTCCGTCCGCAGGGCAAAATTTGTAAACGGATTTAGAGGTTAATGGAGAAAACACCTTTCACGAAGAAGATTCTGGAATCCTGGTGTGGCGCCACAGTCATGCGGCAGGCGGGGCAGTTGTTCGAGCGGGGTGCTGTGGTCCGCGTGGACTACGAACCGCCTTGTTTGAGTGGGCAACTAGAAGTCGGGTCACGCGTGATGTCGGCGGCAATCCGGATCCTCGATGATGGGACTGCGGAAAACGAGTGTCCCTGTTTTGAATCCCGCGAGCGGGGACTGATCTGCGCGCACGTCGTTGCGCTGGGGCTCGAGTTTCTCCGGCTTTCCTACGACCCAAAGCGAGAGGAGCAGCTTCTTGAGGAAAGGCGAAAGGCCACCCGGCTGGCTGCAGCCGAGGAGCAGGTCTACATCCGCCGCGCGCAGCCCGACGAGGCGGGTGCTGCGCCGGCGCGGTTGATCGTTGGGCTCGGCTCGGATTGGCTCGAACAGCTTCCCCGGGGGCCGGTGTCGATTTTTTGCATGGCCGAGGTTGGGGGAAAGCTGTGTGCCCTTGAATCGCTTTCGCCTGATACGTCCTATGCATTCTCGAAGCGGGATGAGGCGATCCTGTACGTTCTTGAAGATATTTGCGAAGGGCCCGCGCGAACCCGGTCTGAGGTTGGCGCGGCGGATCTTCACAATCTGCTTGAACTTCTTCATGGCGTGGCCCTGCCGGTGGAGGGATCCGGGAATACCGTTACGGTCAACGCGGTTTCAGTCTCCTCTTTGCTGCGCGTCGATCTCGACCGGGAGACGGGCGAGATCATCGTCATTGTTCATACGGAACTGCCCTACATGCAGCCCGCGGAGTTTCCCCGGTACATCGTTTCGAAAACCCACGGGTGGGCCTATGGCTCGGGAAACCTGTGGCCGCTGGAAACGATTCTTCCGGTTCCGTTTCACGACATTTACCGGGAGCCGGTGGTGATTCCGCGCCCGGGTGTTGTGCGGTTCATGGAGGAGGAATTGGGGCTCCTTGCCAGGGAGTTGCGGGTCGAAACGGATCTTTCGGGGGACCTCTTTACCATTGATCGTGAGTCGCCCCGCATCATGCTCTACGTGAAGGGAAGTCGCGCATCGCTTCGATGTACGCTTTATGCAGAGTACCGGGGACTCGCCATGATCGCCTGTCGGCCCCACCCCGAGGGCGAGTTTTCGCATCCGGACCCGGACGATTTGCTGCGATATACGGTCCGGAATCCCGATCGCGAACGCAATGCTCTTGAGTCATTGGCCCAGTACGGCTTGCGAGGGGACGCGGGCGACGATTTTTTGCCGATCTCCGGTACGCACGAGGTGCTAAACTTCATCGGGAATACGGTGCCCGTACTTCGGCGTCGCGGCTGGCGTGTGGAATTTGACGGCAGGATTTCTGCCGAGGTAGAGGCGCTTGATTTCGTAACGCCCGTGGTCCATGTCGAAGAAGGAGACGGCTGGTTCGATGTCCGGTTCGACTTTGACGGCGGTACGGGAGGCAGTCTTGCTCCTGCGGATATTCAACGGGCCATTCAGAGGGGGGAGAATTACCTGGAGGTTGGGGACAGGACCTACCTGCTCGACCGGGAGGCGATTGCGTCGATGACCGGGGTGTTCGAGGACTGCTCGAGCGGGGAGGGCCGGAGCGCCGGAAGTTTCCGTCTTCCCGGGATTCACGGTGCCTACGTTAAATCCTCGCTCGATGCCCTGGACGGGATCGACGTGGAGGCGACACCGGCTTGGCTGAAGCATGCCGAGCAGCACAACCGGCTGGAGCAGGTCGACCGGCTCGACCTTCCTGATTCGCTGGAGGCTATCCTTCGACCCTACCAAAAGGAAGGCGTTGCGTGGCTGTCCTTCCTCGAGAAGAACAATTTTGGCGGTATTCTGGCCGACGAGATGGGGTTGGGAAAAACGCTGCAGACGCTGACCTGGCTGCAAAATGCCAGGGCCCATCCCCCGGCGCAGGGCCAACCCTGTCTGATCGTGTGCCCGACCAGCCTGGTGGAAAATTGGGCGGAAGAGGCGGCCCGGTTCGTGCCGGATCAGCGGGTGCAGGTTATTTCCGGCCCCCGCCGGGGGGACAAGCTGGCAGCCCTGAAAGACCACGACCTCAATATCACAAGTTACGCGCTGCTGCGCCGGGATATTGAGGCGTACGTAGCCATTCCGTTGGCAGCGATTGTCCTGGACGAGGCGCAGCATATCAAGAATCGCTCCACGCAGAATGCCAAGGCGGCGAAACAACTCCAGGGCCACCACCGGATCGTTCTTACCGGCACGCCGATTGAAAATAGCGTGTCGGACCTCTGGTCCATTATGGACTTTCTCATGCCCGGTTACCTGGGCACGCACGATCTATTTCGGACCCGCTACGAACTACCCATCGGGCATGGGGGGGGCGAAGGGGATGAGGCGCAGTCCCGGCTGCGCCGCAAACTGAAGCCGTTCCTCATGCGCCGGCTGAAGCGCGACGTCGCGAAAGACCTGCCGCCGAAGATTCAGCGGGTCGCGAAATTCACCCTCAGCCCTGACCAGAAAAAGGTATACCAAGAGCTGCTCGAATCCTCGCAGCGGAAACTCTTCGACCTGGTGGCGAAGCAGGGGTTCCAGAAGTCACGGATGGAAATCCTGACGACGCTGCTCCGGCTACGCCAGGTGTGCTGTCATCTTGACCTGCTGAAGATGCCGGACCTGAAGGCAAAGACGCCGTCGGCGAAACTCGATTTGTTCGTGGAGTTGCTGAACGAAGCACTCGATGGCGGACACCGTTTCCTCGTGTTCAGCCAGTTCGTCAAGATGCTGCAGATACTCCGTGCCGAACTCGAGTCGCGCAAGCTGCCGTTCTGCTACCTGGATGGATCGACCAAAGACCGTATGGAGCAGGTGCGGAGGTTCAATCGTGAACGGGATATCCCGGTGTTTTTGATCAGCCTGAAAGCGGGGGGGGCCGGGTTGAACCTGACCGGCGCGGACATGGTGATTCACTTCGACCCCTGGTGGAATCCGGCGGTGGAGGATCAGGCCACGGACCGGGCGCATCGCATCGGCCAGAAGCGAACAGTGTACAGCGTGAAACTCATCGCGAAGGACACGGGGGAGGAAAAAGTCCTCGCCCTGCAGAAGAAAAAGCAGGCGGTAATCGACGCGACCCTTGGGGGAGACGAAGAAGTGATGAAGAAGCTGGACTGGGACGACGTGAAGGAGTTGATTTCTCTGTAGTCACTTTTTCGAAAGGTCGTCCCACATGTTCTTCCGATAGACCCCTTCCTCAACCAGGCGGCGGAGACCTGCGCTGACGGTGCTCTTGTCTTCGGGGTAAGTGACCCCGAGCCACTGCGCATTGGTGTGGAGCACGTGCACCGTCGATTCGCCAGACCGGATGAACTGGTCTACGAGGCTGGGGATCAAAAATTCGGCCTTTTGGTTTCCGGCTGCCGCCTCAAGGAACCCCGGGAATCGGGAGTGGAGCCTCTCGAATACTTTCGGCGTGAATCCCCACATGTTCATGGATGCGGGCTCGTCGCCTGTGAGAGGTGTCCAGACTCCATCCTCCAGGTATCGCGCACCTCCGTTCTGGGCCTCGATTTCATGCCGCTCGGTCACGGTGTCCAGCTTGTCATCGGCGATCTCACAAATTCCTCGCGTCACGGTCCCGTTGGCGGAGAGCGTATTTCGCAGAATGTAGGCGACCATGCAGAAATTGTCCGAAGCCGGAGGGGTTCCACGAAGCCGTTCCGCCAGAATCTGGTATGCCTCAGGGCCGTAAAAATCGTCTGCGTTCACTACGCCGAACGGCTCCTTGACGAGTTCCTGGCAGGCGAGAATCGCATGACCGGTGCCCCACGGTTTTTCCCGTTCCGCGGGAACCGAGAATCCGTCCGGCAGATCGCCTAGTTCCTGGAAAGCATATTCGACGTCCGCATGCCGTGCCACGTTGCGATCGATCATCCGCTTGAACGGATGTTCGATTTCCCGCCGGATGATGTAAACGATTTTACTGAAGCCGGCCCGGATTGCATCATGCGAAGCATAGTCGATAATGGTCTCGCCGGAGGGCCCGAACTGGTCAATCTGTTTCAAGCCGCCATATCGGCTGCCAACACCGGCCGCCATGATCACGAGAGTGGGGTCGAGGGGATTCATGGTCGAAGTTCCTCCTGTCCGCTGGCGGTGTCTGTTGTGGGCATTTCGATCGGACTCCGAATGCCAAACGTTCTGTTTTGCTTTCCTGTGGCTGACGGGGTGAGTGCTAGCATCGTTTTTTATGCATCTGCTGAGGCAGTGGGCAAGCGGTGTGTGTCGTCTAGCGCATTTCCTGTCCACCGGTCACATTGATGGCCTGGCCTGTCATGTAGGCAGACTGGTCCGAGGCGAGGAAGACGACCAGGTTGCAGATGTCTTCATAGGAGCATCCCCTCCCCATGGGGACCTGGTCCGTGTAGTGTTTCCGCACGTCCTCCACATGGGTGGCGCCGGGCACCTTGCCGGCGCGAAGATACTGCACAAACAGTCCCGCCTCCGGGTCCGACCAGAGAGGGCGCTCCAGCAGTTTTCCGGGACAGACGGCGTTGCAGCGGACGCCGTACCTGGCTAGTTCCAGGGCAACGCTTTGTGTGTGGCCTATTCCCCCGAACTTCGAGGCGGCATAGGCGGAATTGGCTGCGCTGCCCTTCTTGCCGGACTTGGAATTGATCTGGATGATGGATCCGCTGCCTTGTGTCTTCATGATCCGGGCGGCATGTTTTGTTGTAAGGAAATATCCGAAAAGATTTACGTTCATGACCGTGCGCCACTTCTCCGCATCGGCCTCGGTGATCGACTCGGCGATAAGGATGGCCGCGTTTGCCACCACCACGTCCACCCGTTCGAACCGGTCCAGGGCGGTCTGGAACAGGGTTTCGACGTCGGCTTCCCGGCTGACGTCCACTTTTACTGAGTGGGTTGTGCGTCCCGTGGCCTCGTGCACCGCCTGCGCGGCGGCAGCGACCCCACCTTCATTGATATCCCCCAGGACGAGGTTGGCTCCTTCGCGCGCAAGGCGGTGGGAGATAAACGCACCCAGACCCTGCGCCGCGCCGGTTACCACTGCAATTTTTCCATCCAGCAGGCCCATGGCTAGCTTCCTTTGTACAATTCAATCAATTTTGTTTCCGCCTCTTGGCACCATGTTCCGTTTTTTAGCAAGCCGGCGACCTCGGGATGCCGCCGGTCCAGTTCGCTGAGCCGGGTCAGGGGCAGTCCCCGGCAGGACGGGTACACGATGATTTTGCCCGGAACGGCCTGCTTCTCCACCGCCCGGATCCCGTCCACGGCTCCATCCAACCCGCTAACCGCCCCCACGGAAAGGTTGGTGTCGAGAGTTCCTGTGGCCACCTTGTTCAGGACAATTTTCATGTCGCGCATGTCCGAGCCGCTGGTGCCGATGAAGTAGAGTTGCCGGTCGGCGTAGATGTCTAGGTCAAGCGGGTGTTCCACCGTAACCGGGATGCCCGCGAATATATTGATAATCCCGCGGGGGGAAGAGCCGGCCACGGCCGTCGCTACAAGGGCCGGGGCCGGCACCATGAGGGCGGTGTAGTCGAATTGCTGTCGCGGCGTATTCGTTTCCGCATGGTAGACTTGAAAGGAGACATCGAGGTGGTCCGCCAGAGGCTCAGCCAGACGAGACAAGACCGCGAGCCGCTCGTCGCTCATATCCCCGGCCCACATGGATATGCCCTCCACTCCCTGGCAGAGGTTCCTGATTACATGCATCGTCCCCATGGGCCCCCCCGCTCCGACCACGTTGATGCGGTCGCCTTCCCTGATTTCGCCGCTGGCGGGAATGCTTTCCAGTGCTGCGGCCGGATCGTCACCCGGAGTCCCCGCAATGCGCATGCCCCCGTAATGCAGGCGGCCCACCGGTGTCACCACTGGCCGACCGAACGGGGTGCCGCACTGGACCAGAAGAACCAGTCCGTGGGCTGCGACTTTTTTGAAAGCTGCTTCCAATAATCCGGCGTCACCGCCGAAGAACAGGAGGTCGTCGACAGAATCATCCTTCAGGGCCTCAATCCCGTCCACCACAGTGGCTGCCATTCCCTTCGGTGCCGGGCCGATCCAGGAAACCCGTCCCGACGTTTGCCTTTCCTGTAAAAACTTCTTCACGCTGGCGGCCGCGTTTGGATGCCCAGCGACCACCAGCAGGTGTCCCCCTTCTCGCAGCCCGATGCGTTCCTCCACCACGTAGGAGTCCTCCACGCAGGCCCACGGCTCCACCAGGGCGACTGCGGAGGCGGGGAGGTCCTCTGACGCGGGCAGCAGCATCGATTCCCCGCTCTTGTTCATGATGAGTCGCTCATCTAGCAGGACATACTCCTGCAGTGCGCCCTCGAAATTGTAGCCAAATGCGGCATTGGTCTCTGCATTTTGGATGTGACGCCAGTCCGCCTGCACCAGAAAGCGGTCGTCCACCTTGTGGTTCGAAACCTTTTCGCCTACTTCAACCACGCGCACCACGGCCTCGTGCCCGGGTACGGTCGGCGCCTCGCCCGGCACGTAGTTTGGCACTTCGTTGAGCACCCTGGGCTCGATCCCTCCCACCACTTCTGATTTTCGGACGTGCCCAGAGAACTGCTTCAATAGTTTCAGGTCCGAGAAGCAGAGCCCCACGACCTCCACGCGGCAAAGAAGTTGATGAGGGCCTGGCGTGTGAACAGGCTTCTCACGGTTCAGTCGCAGTTCATCGGGGCCTACCAATTGAACGGCACATTGGTTGACAGGTGGTGAATGAGTCATCGTTGATCTCCATGTTCGACTTCGGGGAGCGTGGTTGTGGCTCGCCCAAGCGTTTCGAAATAATCGTTTTTCTCGTCTGTCGTGGGAAACCGGTCCCTGGCCCAGGCGCTGCAGTAGCCGTGACCGCTTCGCAGCCGCTCGACCGTGTGTCCGAAGAGAATGAAGGCGCCGCGTTCGAACGAAGCGCGGACCGGTGCCAGTTCCGGGGCGTCGAGGTCATCCACCATCTTCAGGCCGGGCGCGTTGAGCTCGGTGCCAACCTGGATGGGCCAGCCCCGGGCGTCGGCTTCCTCGACCACGCGATAGAGGTTTGCGACCTTTCGCGCTTTGGCCGCCTCATCGGAGATGTTCCAGTTCCGGTCGGGCACGATATTGATGGCGACTGCTCCAGCCCGTGCCTCGGCGTCCATCAATTCCCCGATTGCTGCTTCGCCCTCCGATGTGCCATCCAGCCATGTCATCATGGGAATGGCTCCTTCCGCAGACACGAACCGGTTCATCTCCTCGACTCCAGGAAAGGTGTCGCGGTCCGGTTGCTGGTAGCCGACCCCGCCCTTTTTCATTGTCACAGATCGGATTTGTGCCTGGAGCAGCGCCTCATCAGCGAAGGAGCTGGGCGGCGCCTCGCCGAGCCTCTCCGCCCAGTAGGCGGTTCGCTGACCGGGATCCGGCAGCACGGCCTCCGCCCTTTCCCTGTAGGCCTGACAGATGTGCCGCTCGGTGGCCACGCCCCGGGGTGTCAACGGAAGGACGTCCTCTTCGTAGTCCAGCTGAACGGGGTCCAGGAAGGCATTGACCTTGTCGAGGAGCTGAATATTGCGGTGTCTTACCCGGGCCAGAAGGTCCTCCGCGAAATCCCGGTTTTCCGGGGCAATTGCCGATCTGATGAATCCGCTGCCCATGTGATAGGTGATTCCGGGCTCGCCGGGGGAGTTTAGCTCCCGGTCCGCAAATGGCGGAAGGAAGGCCCGTGTCTCCATCGCGGCGACCGTTCGAACGCCCACAAGCCGGCCTGCGGCATGAAATTCCTTGACCCCGTCCAGCACGTCGAAATCCACAAGCCCGACCAATGCAAGGCCGAGTGTCCTTGCCTTCCACACAAGTGCGGAAGGCGACATGCCGTAGGCGTTGAAGGAGTGGAACGAGTGGCAGTGCAGGTTGAACCACGGTCTCTGGTCAGGGACATCCAGTACGCCGCGTTCAACCTGCGCACGAAGTTCCATCAGTGCCTCCTGTCTTCGCTCAGGCAGGAAATCATTCAGCATGGATTCAAGACTGGCCTGGGTGGTCATTCAGCCACTCTAGCGTTTCCAGCGCGCGCCGTCACTACTTCCAAGGAAGAGAAAAGGCGGGGTTCCGCTTTCGCGGCGGATCTCCTCGGCAATCGACCGGACGCACGAAACGCCGCCCGGTTTGTCGGCCAGGACACAGACCGTGCCGCCGCTTCCCCCCCCGGTGATCTTTGCTCCGTAGACGCCGCCTGCGGGGCCCACGGTCATGACCTTGCGGACGATATCGTCCGTCACGTCGTTCCCGAGCCCGCACGCATTATAACTTTCGTGAGCTTGTACCATCAGGTCGCCAAGCCTTTCCTTCAGATTCAGTCGGGATGACACGTCAGGTGTATTCTCCAGGTCGCCAAGCAGTTCCATGAACCGGCTTACCCGATCGTGCTCGTACACCGGGTGAAGGGTTGCTGCCCGGACTCCATAGTCCGAATCGGGATTCACTTCCGTAACGGGATCAATGGTCACGCCCCAACGCTCCAGGAATTCGCTGCCGCGAATGACTTCGGGAAGTTGCTCCGCAAACTCCCGGTCGAATTGGTCCCGGCCCACGTTGGCGAGATATCCGGAGAATGGGAGCTTGGATCGGTCCCCGGTTTTGCGCGCGCGCTGAAGTTCCCCGGGCTCCAGGCCGAGTTGGCTTGCAATAATGGAAAAACCCATAAAGGCCGAGGTCCGGACGTCCCCATAGGACGCGCCGCTGACGGCATGCCGCACACCCGAATCGATGCCGGCAAAACAAACGCCCTTGGGGATTTTTATGCCGCTCCCCACGGCATCCGGTTGGCACAGGATGGGAAGAAGTTCACCGTCCTGTCCGTGGTAACAGGTCAACTGGTCCATCAGTCCACACGGTGCTCCCACGACTTCGTTCTCGACTTTCTGGCACAGCGCTGGGATGTCGTTTCCATTCAGTTGAACCTCGAAGAGTGAAGAGATTGCGCACATCGTGGCCACTTCGAGCGACGCGGAGGAAGAGACTCCCTTGGCCGTCGGGACGTCGGAGCGGACATAAAGGTCGCACCCGGTGAAGCGAATGCCGCGTTCCCGCTCCAGCACCAGGAAGCAACCGATGACGTAGCCGCTCCAGTCACATCCCGCGGGAACAGCCTGCCGGAAGTTTGCGTACGGATGGTCGTTTGTCGAAGGCGTGATGTCGGCAATCGTAAATTCCGCGAGCGATGGGGCGTTGATGGACACCGCGTTTTCGCTGAAGACCCGCAGGATGCCGTCCGACCTTTTCGCGGCCGTCACTTCTGTGGCCTCTGCGATGGGCATCTCCAGTACGAGTGAGCCCGAGTAATCCGCGATCCCGCCGATGACATCAAGGCGTCCAGGCGCGGATGCGGTCACGGTGGCGGTTGCTGAGTCGAAAAACCCTTCAGGTATCATGGGGTCCGCAATGCTCCTGGAAGGAAGCCGGCTTCGTAGTGGCCAAACGCGGTGGGCAGGGGCCATGTCACGCAACGCGGGATTTCAACCAGGCAATGATCGAAGAAGCTTTGAACAAGGCCTTGGCGCTGTAGAGGGGGGGGGGGGGAGGGGGAGGGTAGGGGGTGGGGGCCGAAGGGAGAGATGGCC
>CAZTAB010000350.1:0-8097 GCA_964611475.1 uncultured Verrucomicrobiota bacterium
GCCGGAGTGTTGACCTTGGGGGGGGGGGAATGGGCCAGGGCATGTTGGTCCCAGGGGTTTTGTTTTGAGCCGTGTCAGGATTTGTGTCGTATTCCCCTCGACATTTTCACGGGAAGCGTAGAGGGTCACGTTCATCGGAGCCTGAGCATGTCGATTGCAACAAATACAGACCACCTTTCCGACCTTCAGGTCGGGCAATTTCACCGTGATGGCTTTCTTAACGCCGGGATGGTGTTGAGTGATGCGGAGATCACCGAACTCTCGGACGCCTTGGCCGGTGTCATAGAGCGGGGCCCGGAAGGTTTCTCGGATGGTGAACCGGGGCCGGTGCTGTACCGGGACATGGGCGCCGGCTACGAATCTGACGGCAGGCAGGTGTCGAAGAACCCGAATTACCAGATCGTGAACATCTGGGAATGTTCGCCGCCGTTCGAGCGGTTAATCCGGCATCCGTTCATCGTACGCGCGATCAGCCAATTGACAGGGTTCGGCGACCTGCAGGTATGGCACGACCAAGTGCAGTACAAGCCGGCGAAGACAGGCGGGGCAACGGCGTGGCATCAGGACGCGCCCCTCTGGCCGTCCATCGAGCCGATGACGCCTGTGAGCGCCTGGATCCCGCTGGATACCGCGGACGAGGAAAATGGCTGTATGTGGATGGTGCCTGGCTCGCACCGGTGGGGAAACCAGATGGAATTTCTGGTGTCGGCCGCAGGACTGAAGACGCTCGACGAGTTTTCGAGCTTGCCCCCGTTTGATCCACCGGCCGGTGCCCCGATCCAGGCGGTCACCACGCGACCCTGCCCGGTGCAACGCGGGGAAGTGCACTTTCATCATTCGCTTACTTGGCATGGGTCGCCGTTCAACCAGTCGACCCGCCCGCGGCAGGCCTTGGCGATTCATTACATGACCAGTGAAGCGGTTTTTACCGGTCGTGATCACCCGATGAGGCAGTTCATTTCGCTGGATATCGGGGAGAGCATGATTGATGCCGGCCCCCATTTTCCCGTTGCGTGCCGCAACGGCGAACCCATTGCAACGTAGATCGAATTCTCCGGCTACATCCTCCTGCACGGCGGGCAAAAACTATTGGTTGCTCCAGACCTCCGAGAACAGTCGCAGGAAGTCGCCGCCCAGGAGTTTTTGCGAGTCCTCCCCGGAGCCTCCGCGTCTCAGCAGTTCCGTGGCCAGGTTCGGCATTTCGTCCGGTCGTTCCAGGTCCTGTGGATGGCGGTGTGGATCGGCAAACGCCAGTGGCATAGGCCGGGCTGGTATCGGTCCCGTGCCGCCAGTGGGTCCCCGGTCATGTTCAAGGTGCCCCGTTCGAATTCCTGCGCTTCCCGCGGGAGGTTTCTGCATCCGCCGGAAAAGTTCCAGAAAGGTTTCCTGGGTTTCAGAGTTTGTTACGGATGCAAATACCTTTGAATTCGTCGCCGGGATCAAGGGGGGATACGTTTGTGACCTGTTTCCGTTATAGTTTTCGCCCAATGGGTGGTGCATCGGGGTGGTATTGCGATGTCAAGGGGAGCATCATTAGAGTCTAGTCCGGGCGATTGGATCCCGGCAAGGCTTGTGGGAGATGTTTGAATTGTTCATGCCCTACCGCGCGTACCACCGGCACCCCAGGCGGGTTTTCTGGTCTTCGAATTGGCGGGTGTAGGGATTCAATCGTCGTATTGTTGCTTCGCCGGTGCTGCGGATGAACACCCAGGCCACATCCCAGTTGGCGCCGGCGTAGGCGAGGGGCACCCCGGGGGCCACGCGGACCAGCGGATGGCTCATGGTTTCGATCAATTCCGTCGGCGCGTGCGTCCAACTCGATCCAGCCGAGGTAAACACGACATGCTCGTGTGGCTCCGCGGCCGTGGTGCCGGCCAGGTCCGCGCACAGGTTGATCAGCCCAATCTTGATGTCTTTCCCGGCGAGCTGGGCATTGTGGAGATCGCGCCACGATCCAGAGGTGACTGTTCCGTCTGTCTTGTGAGCGAGCAGCAGCTCCCAGTCGTCGCGCACCCAGTACCGGTAGCGCTCGAAGTCATATGCAAACTGCATGCTGGGTCCCGAGGAACCCTCATCGTTGAGCTGCGTCGAACTCAATTTCGGAAACTTCGCCGGTGCTTCGACCTCGCGGTGTGTGCCGGGGGGCGCGTAGAGCTCATCATCGAGCATGACGTGAGAGCACCCCTGTCGGCCCTCCATGTCGTAGAGAAAGAAGGACATTCGCGGTCCCGCATCCGGGTTGAATCCGACGACCGGGAGCATGGATTGGCGCAGGGTCGTGATGCCCGCGGCATAGCTGCTGCCGATAAGGTAGGTTTCGCGAAAATCGATCACTTCCTGGAAGGTGCCGTTGTAACGGGGATCCCCGTCCCCGGGATCCGGGGCGGCGTGCTCCTCGTAGATCCATTCGGTGTAAACCCGGAGGTCGGCCCCGCGGTTCAGTGCCGCGTACAGTTCGGCGGTCGAGCCGGCGGCTATGTCCCGGTTGGAGCCGAGTTCGAGTATGTTGGTCCAAGGGGAAGTCACTGGCCAACTACTTTACCAAATTTAGGTTATTCGGACACACTGATATTCATTGCCTCTTGCCGGGGGATTGAACTGCAAATGTATCTGAGTGCGCGTAAATAGAGAGAAAACCCTCCTCCATTCAGTGTTTCCGTATCTTTTATTTAAAGCTTGGGGCTTGAATCTCTGGCTCTACGCTTGCCCCAGCATTTTCCTTCAGGATACATTTTGCCCGTGATTTCGAGGAGATCCGTCGCAGCCAGATGCTAACCCAGCAACAGATCGAGTCATACCGGGAAAACGGTTATATCGGCGTGGAAAATGTATTCCCCCCTGATTTTGTCGATGAGTTGTGCCGGGTGACGGATGATTTCGTGGAGCAATCGAGATCCGTCACGGAGCACACCGACGTATTTGACCTCGAGCCGGGGCACACGGCCGAGAAACCCCGGCTGCGCCGTATCAAGTATCCTGTGAAGCAACATTCCGTTTACGATCAGGCGTGGCGGCATCCGGCCATCCTGGATCGGGTGGAGCAGTTGGTCGGTCCCGGGGTGCGTGCCAACAGCACCAAGCTCAATCTCAAGGCCCCTGAGCACGGTAGTGCCGTCGAGTGGCACCAGGACTGGGCTTTTTACCCGCAGACCAATGACGACGTTCTGGCCGTGGGCATCGCCATGGACGATATGCTGGAGGAGAATGGCTGCCTTCTGGTGGTTCCAGGTTCACACAGGGGGCCGCTTCATAGCCATCACGAGAATGGGCGATTCGTGGGAGCGGTGACCGAGAATCTGCCGCGCACCGAGGATGCCGTACCAATCGAACTGAAGGCTGGCGGGATCTCGATCCACCATGCCCGCACCCTTCACGCCTCGACACCCAACCGCTCTCAGCGACCCCGGCGGTTGTTGCTTTTTGAGTACTGCGCCATCGACGCCTGGCCACTTACCGGGGCGATGAGCTTTGCAGATTGGGACGGCTACCTGGAATTGATCTTGCGCGGCGAGCCCTCGAATCGGCCGCGAATGGAGCCGGTTCCGGTCCAGGTGCCCTGGCCACCCCCGGATCTCGCCGGATCGATCTACGAGGTGCAGACCACGGCGAAAGAGCGCCCCATGTCGAAGGCAACCTAGCCGCAGCGGCGTACGGAATGGATTTTGATTTACATATTTTGCCTGCTGCTCCTCCTGCCCTCGTCTAGTGGAATCAAATTTCTGGAATCAGGATCCCGCGTTCCGGAGGGCGTCATTGCCGCGATTTTTCCTTCCGCTTTCGTCTTTGCGATTACGGCATAGATTTTCCCCACCATGGCCGGCCCTTTTCCCGGACCGTGCAGGCCGAGTCCCACGGATCAATCCGCCGGACCCACCGTCACCATGCCGATCTCTTCGATGGCGAAGTTTGAAGCAAGATTGTCGCGACCCTGGTCGTTTTTGACCTGGAACATCAAGGTGGGTGCGGGCCAACTCTACGATGCCTACGAAGGGAACCATGCCGAGATGGTGTACGCTGCGGCAGGCCTGCGCGAGTTCCACGTGAGTGAGCGGCGCATGCTCCACATCGAGCCAGACCACGTGATAGCCAGCTTGGGCGAACAACTCGATGTCGATCGGTGTCGCGTTGCACGCGATGATGCCGCGGAGTACAGGGTTTCCATCCAGGAGCTGGGCAGTCGATCGCTCATCGGTCTCATTGAAACCATAGTTTGAATGCCGTTCGGTTCATCACCTGCTCAACGGCATCCGCCGGCACACCGAATTCTCCGCTGCGCACCAGCTTGATTTCCTTTCCATAGATCGCGTCGTCCTCCATTACCGGATAGTTGCTTCCGTACAGCAGGCGTTCCGGGCCGAAGGTCTCAAACGCCCGTTCGACCAGTGGGGTGATTTCGCCGTACGGATAGCGGGTGAACATGTGAAATCCCGAGACCTGGAGAAACGTTCCAGGATAGTCGGCCAGTGATAGGATGCTTTCATAATTAGGAGAGTCCGCGGGCTCAATACAGTTCCACAGTCCGAAATGTGATAGGACCATGCGCGTATCAGGCTGCCGGGACAGGAAATTCCTCAGAGAGTCTATGTAGGGGACCAGCGTCGATTCGTCGCATGCAATGATGTTCAGGCCCAGCCGAACCGCCTCTCTCCAGATGTCGGGGTTTGTATCCAGGGAACGGGCAAGGATGCGGATACCCCGAAATATTTCCTTTCCGGCCCAGTGGGCGAGGGCGTCTTGTGCATCGTCGGCTTCGGTGTCGACCACGAACACGCCGGCAAAGCGCTCCGGCCGCGCGGCGACAATTTGCTCAATATAGGTATTGTCGTATTCACCCAAGTGCTGGGCCAGGACCGCGCGCGGAACGCCGAACCGGTTCATCACTCGGTCTACGTCCTCGACCGGGCGCCATTTGCTTAAGCCGCAGTGGCTGTAGCCATCAGTAATGTCAGTATTCATTAGCGGTAGCGTTCCTTGTCGTGAAGCTTGGCGGTACAGGCGGGGTTTGCGGCAGGGGCTTGTACGGAACCGTGTTGCACTCTCACCCGGTCATTCGCAGGTATAAATTTCCCCAATCCACCTGTTTCCAGCAGCACGGAATCAACGGACCCACGAGCATTAGGCCCTTTGGCCCGGACCGGAACAGCCACGCCGGTCATGGCCTGGATATATTTTCGACGCTCATTGGCCACGAAGCCGGTGTCATCCCCGCTGTTCCCAGCGTGCACGATAACCGAACGATCATTCCTGTATTCCTCGCTTGTAGTCGAAACCGACCCCGGAGATTCTTGTCAGGTTTGCGGACCGGCCCTCTTTTGCCATTTGCGTGGGATACGAAGTCAATGCCAGCGCCATCTCAATTTGCAATCCACTCCTGGATTCGAAGGGTTCGATTTCAGTCTTTGACGTACGACGCGGTAATCACCAATGTTTTTTCGCCGATCTTTGCCACGCCGAAGGGTATCCCAGGTTTCAGGATTGCTCCGCCGCCGGAGTTGAATTCTGCTTTCCCGTCGTCTCCGCTCAGGGCCATATGCGCCTCGTAGGTGACGAAGATTTTCCCGTCATCCGTCAGCTCAATCTCGCCGGAGACACCGAAGAAGAGCTCGCCGTCGTCGCCCTCCAGGCGGACATCCACCTCGTAGTGCGGGGAAGCGGTGATAATGAACAGTCCCGTGTCGCCCGGGTCCAGGGGGATCGCCTGGAATACAAGCTTTATATTCCGGTCAAGAACCCTCAGCTCGTGCGCATACTCCCCATGAGACTTTTCCTGATGTTCACCGGCCACCACGGCGAACGCAGGGCACAGCAGCAGGCTAATCACAAACCATCTTGTTTTCATTAATATGGCCTCCATCCTGTTCCAAGCCACCCGTTGGCTCCCCCATATGTCATGGCTCAGGGCAAAGGTCCAGATAAAGATGTCCAACGACAATCAGGGCAAGGATCAGGACGAAAATTCGTCAGGTCCCGAGGTGCCGTTTCACCCACGGAATGGCTTTTGCCCCATGCCACCGATGTTCCCCCTCGAAGACGTCGTGGGACAGCATTCGAGGCGCTGCGAGCAGGCGGTAGGCTCTCCGAATGATGCGTACCTGGCTGCGGACATTTTTCAATCCGCTGCTTCCGTTCAGGTTGTCGCGTGTCCCGGTCTCGATTAGCAGGGGGCGCGGGGCGATGAGAGCGGCGATGTCGCCCATGTCGACGTGCTCGTAAAGGTGGGGGACATAATTGCACGAACAGTTTGTGTGCTGGTCCAGGAGCGACTCCTTGTACCCGTACATGTATCCGCTGATCACCGCGGATCGGATCCGCGTGTCGAGCGCCGAGGCCCAGAGGGTCTGCAGTCCGCCGCCGGAAAGCCCGGCACACGCGATACGGCTGGCAATACAGTCGTCGCGAGAGGAGGCGTAATCGATGAGCCGGTGGATGTCCCAAGCCCACATGCCGGTCACGGTCTGCCCGAGCGGGTAGGCCATTTGATTGATCCACAGGCAGGAGTTCAGCATCAGATCGTCGCCCGATGCCTCTTCCAGGCGCTCGCCGAATCCCCGTGCGTCCGGGCAGATGGTGATGAAGCCCTCGCGCGCGAATTGAACACCGTAGTCATAGTTGTATCGTTTGATCTGGTCCGTGATTCCGGGAATGTCATGGCGCCCGGCGACAGAGTATTTCCCCCCGCTGCTGTGACCATGGGGTGTAATGACAACCGGGCAGGGGGGGGTGACGTGCTTGGGGATCAGAACGTAGGCGGTAAGAACGACGCGTGGCTCGGTGAAGAGTTCAAGCCGTTGCCGGATCAGGTCGCCGAGGTCGACCTCCTCGGTTATCCGCGGCCGGGGATCCGTCTTCACCATCGTGTCATAGCCGGTGAGTTCCTTGAGTTTCCTGAGGAGTTTTCGTCGCCAAGTCTGCCATTCCCTGCGTGTCCCGGCGCGGAAAGCCATTGCCCGGCCTACCCTGTCAAAGCGATTCTGTAGATAGGGCTGGGTTTTGAAGTAGGACTCGTTCTTTTTCATCTTGTGGCCTTACTTCTTCTGGGTCGCCTCCTGTTTTATTCGATTCATCCGTCCCATGGTTTGCACGATTTCTATGGGCTTATGAAGCTCTCTGGATTTTCCGCAGGCTGTCCACTCGTTCGTTGATCAATGCAACTAGGTCCACGCGTACCATGGCAATGTCGCCGCCCAGACCGATGACCTGGAAGCCGGTGTCGCGGGCTTCTTCAAATGCGCCCGTGAGAATTGAAGGAATTTTGTTGTGCTTCCGGCACAGTTCGACGACATGCTTTGCCGCTTCCAGAAAGGGCTGGTATGACCAGAGATCCTGTCCCCGCCACCCGCAGCTGAGGCTCAGGTCCTCCGGGCCGAACAGCACGCCGCTCACACCCTTGGTGGCAATAATCTCTTCGGCGTTTTTCAGCCCTTTCCCCGATTCGATCTGAGGCAGCAGGATGGTGCGTTCGTTCGCCCGCCCGGGTTCGTCGCCGTGGAGATGACGTCGCACGCTTGCCGCGAAGGAGCGGTCTCCCTCTGGAGGAAAATATGTTGCGCGAACCAACGCGGTTGCTTGCTCCGCCGATTCCACCAGCGGCACGACCAGCCCCATGTAACCGATGTCAAGCGACTGCTGAATCCAGTATACGCTGTGATCTGGGAGGCGCACCATCGGCGTCGCGTCCGGGTTGACGGCCTGCATGGCTCGCAGGATCGCAGCCGACTCGCCGGCGCTGACCGCGGCGTGCTGCAGGTCGGTAGCGAGAAAGTCCAGGTCGGCTCCCGCAGCGATCAATTCGGCCACGGCCGGGGAGTTCAAGGCCATAAACATACCGGCGGCATTGCGTGATTCGGCCAGGCACTGATGCAATCGAGTCAAAGAATCTATGTGGTTTGCCTCCGGTTTCAGTCGCTGATTTTCAGGCGGTGGGCCTCATCGCTCCGTCATGACTGCGTCGACCAACCGTCCCGCTTCGTAGATCTTCACGAACAATGGCTTCCTTTTGTACGTCGGCCAGGTCGCGGCGTAGCGGTCGCCCTCGACTTTGAATTTCCAGTACGGCTTGTCGCCCTGCACGAGGATCATGCCGCTGCCATCGTGCAG
>CAZTAB010000351.1:0-7263 GCA_964611475.1 uncultured Verrucomicrobiota bacterium
GGGACACGCGTCGATACCGGTTGGACGGGACACGTTCACGGTACGGAGGGGCGTATCACGGAGGGGAAATTACAGGAAAGAGGCCAAGGCGCCCCGGCTCGGGTTGAGGGCCCGGGAGCCGGAATCGGACAACCGATTCCAGGCGCGATCCCGAAGATGTTGCGGCCGTACCCTGCTCAAGGTTCTGGACGTCAGCGGGAATGGTGTTACGCTGGGCGATGGTATGCTGGGTGAAGAGCAGATCGAGGATTTTGTGCGGGACGGATATGCCGTCTGTCGCGGATTGATCCCACCCGGCATCACGTTGCTTAACCAACTCCCCAAGGACGAATAGGAACCCTGAAAGGCCTGCCCATGTTGTCAAAGAAATGGTTCACGCTCGCGCTGCTGATCGTTCTATGCCTGTACCGCGGGAATTTGATGGCCGAACCATCGAAGAAACCGGACGTCCGGACGATGCAGGACTGGTCGATCGTGGTGGCGGATACGGCGATCGAAAGCGAGAGGTACGCGGCGGAGGAGTTCCGCGACTTCTTCGCCCAGGCGACCGGTCATCTTCTTGCGATCCGCTCCGGCGGTCCGTCGGGGACGAACAACGTGTTCATCGGCGCCAGCGACGCGCTGAGGAAAAGCAACCTCGCTCATGCCCTGGACAGGGAGTATGCGGAGGAAGAGCTCCGGGTCATCATCGGGCTGGACAATGTGGCGATCGTGGGCGGTCGGCCACGAGGCGTGCTCTACGGCGTGTACCAGTTCCTGGAAGACGCCATGGGCGTGCGCTTTCTGGCCAAGGATTACACCCACGTGCCCCGCTATGCCGCCGACGATCCGGTCGTCTGGACGTGGCCCGACATGGGCGTTCGGCGCGGGCAGCTGGCGCCGACGGACTACTCGTACAACCCACCGCTCGAATGTCGCTTCGTCGGGTTCGGCGATTTTCAGGAAAGGACCGGACAGTTTGCCGCGCGCTTGCGGATGAACGGGCGCTGGTCGGGCAACCCCGTCTCAGAGGAGGTCTGGCGCAAGAGACTCGGCGGACATAATCTCAAGGGCCTGATTCTCCACAGCGTCACCCCCCGGTGGGTAAAAGCGTCGCCGGAGGACCACCCGGAATACTTCGGCGTCGACAAGGATGGCAAGCGGTTGTGGAACGACCAGCCGTGCTTCTCCAACCCCGAAATGGTTGGTCACATCACGAAGAACATTCTGGCTGCCCTCGAGCGCTACGGCCCCAACGGACAAATTGCCGTGGCGCATATGGACGGGCCCCTGTGCCACTGCAAGCGGTGCGAGGAACTGGTCAGGCAAGACGGCCGCGAGCCCGACGGCGCGAGCTGGGGCGCGCCGATGTTCCTGGCGGTCAACCACATCGCGCGCGACGTGGCGAAGGTGCGGCCGGATCTGACGGTTGCCACGTACGCATACACCGAGTCGAATCGGCCACCGCTCAGTTTCAAGATGGAGCCGAACGTTCGCATCCAGTATACCACATACAGTGCGTGCCAGATCCACCCGTTCGAGTCGCTGACCTGCGCGATGAATATGAGGCAGCGCGATGAGATGCGTACATGGGGAGAGATTTCCGACGGGATGATGTATTGGTACTACGGAATGGGGAGCTACACGGACTTCTTCGCTCCCCCGTTGGCGCTACGGATGGCCGGCCCGCATCTACGCACCCTCATCGATAACAACGGCAAGAGCTTCTTCATCCAGGGTGACCCGATCATGTTCGCCGAATTGGTCCAGTATGTGTTCGCCAAGCTGCTCTGGGACCCGCGCCTGGACACGTTCGAACTGGTCAATGAGTACGTGGACCTCTACTACGGTCCCTCCGCCGGGCCCATCACCGAATTCATGCGGCTGGCCGACAACGAGCTGCGTCGCGCCAATAAGCACGTCAACTGCAACGTCCCGAATATTTTCAAGGAGTATGGCTATACGCAGGAACTGGGTTGGCGCGGCATTGAGCTATTCAACGAGGCCCTTGAGCTGGCCGAAACGCCGGAAGTCAAAGCGAGGGTGGAGAAGGCGTCGCTGGTGCCCTACCGGATGACGCTGGGCGTTACCTGGCTGGGGCAGACGCCGGAAGGCATGACCGACGAGGACCGGACCAAGCACCGCCAAAGCGCCCGCAAGGTGTTCGAGCTGTGCAGGAAGCTCAACATCACCGTGGCGCACGAAGCCCGCAACATGGAAAGCGTTGAAGGTGCGATCCGCAAGGCGCTGGGGATGGAAGAGAACGAACCCTTTTAATCCGCGGAAAAGGGTTGTGAGGCAAGTTCGTGAGTTGCTCCGGGAGCCTGTCGCTTCACCGCCCGCCCGGTGTGTTGGACCACTGCCCCGGTAACGACATCCCGGGCGTTTTGCAATGGTTCGGGATGGGTCGTCCGGCGGGAAGAAATTGGAATCCCCCCCTAAAACGCTAAAATGAGCTTTGTCCATGTTCCCGCGACCCTGGGATCGATTCAGTTCTGTAGCCAGGGCGGAAGCCAGTTTGCCTGGGCTTCAAAGAGCTCGAGCATCATTCCGCGTATCTCCGCCAGTTTCATGACGGATGCGGTCAGGGGATCCAGCATCACCGCCTGGATGGCCAACTCCCTGCTCTCCTCCAACACGGCATTCGCCATGACCTGCTGGACGTTGAGATTGGTCGTGTTGAGCGCCGCCAGCGGGCTTGGCAGCCGACCCACCGGTTCCGGATGGATGCCGCTGCGGTTGAATACTGTCGGCACCTCCACCCCCGCCTCGGCGGGCAGGTTCGCAATCAGACCCCCGTTGACCACCGTCACATGAGATCGGCAGTCTTCGCTGGATTCCATTGCGCAAATGATGTCCACCGCAGCCTCGTCCGATGGTCCCATCCCGATTTTCGTGTTCGGGTCGAGATCCTGTTTCATTTGTTTCGGGGCGTGTTCAGCCGCCCATTCCAGCAAGCGAACGTATTCGCGCACGGGGAGGTGGTTTTCCTTGATCATGGCGTCGGTCCGTCGAAAGTACGGCACGTACTCGGACATATGCATGGAGGACTCGGTATTGAAGCATCCGAAATGCTTGAAGATCTCGAATCGGACACGATCCCGCCGGTAGATTTCCGGATCTTTCATCCGTTCGCGGAGGATCGGATACGCGTCTTTGCCATTCCACTCAAACCGAAGGATCCATGCCATGTGGTTGATCCCGGCCACGTGAAAGTCCAGTTCACCCATGTCGGTGCAACCAACATAACCGGCCAATTCCCTGCTGGTTTCCGGCACGCTGTGACAAAGCCCCGCATATTTGACGGATGATCGGCGGCTCCAGGCTTGCGCGGATGCGGACTGTGGATTGTGATAATTGAGCATGACCGCGCCCGGGCAGAGTTCCTGCATCTCTTGCGCGACATCAAGAAGGAATGGAATGGATCGCAGGCCCGACATCACTCCGCCGGGTCCCATCGTGCAACCGATGGCCTGCTGGAGGCCGTATTTCATGGGCACATCCATATCGGACCTGCGACACGCGAGTCCGCCAATCATTGTGACGTTGATGACATAGTCGGCAGAGGCCAGGGCGGCGCGCCGGTCCAGCGTTGTCTCGACACGGATGTCCCTGCCCGATTGCCGGGCAAGTTTTGTCGCGAGCCGCCCGGCATTTTTCACTCGTCCCTCATCGATATCCATCAGGGAAATCGAGATCTTGCCCAGTTTTTCGGCATGAACCAGTTCCCACAGAAATGTTCTCGTGAAGCCGACACTCCCGGCACCGAGGATCGTAACCTTGGGCATGATTTTCCTCCATGATCGACGCTTGAAGCATGCACTCACACACGCCCATATGTCGAATTCCAAACCCGGACGGCATGGCAAGCTCGACGCCGAGCTCCGGTCGTTTTCCTTGCCTGTTCACTTTGCCTTCCGGAGCCGCGTTCCAGATCCCGGGTTCTCATCGTGACTCGGGTCGCGTACCATGTCCGGGGTGATGACCCGGGGATTGACGACGATCGAAGAAACGACCGGGACAGGGAGTAAGGATTGTAACTCGCCACGATTCAGCCACCAGAGTAATCTGTGAACCCGATGCACTACAAAGAGTATGCGTTCCCACGCGCGGTCCAGGATGTATTCCTGCGGCAGGTTCGAGAAGCGGCGGAAGGTTGTGACCGGAGGATTGCCATGCTCCGCACGAGGCGTGATGCGGAACGGTTGTGCAGCGCCTCGCGCCGCAAGCTCCGCCGAATATTCGGGCCGTTTCCCAGACGCACGCCGCTCAACCTGCGGAAGACCGGGACGCTGCATCGCAAGGACCACACGGTCGAGAAGCTGATCTTTGAAAGTCGCCCGGGCTTTTTTGTCACCGCCAACCTGTATCTCCCCATGGGCACGGGCCCGTTCCCGGCCGTGCTGGTGCCCTGCGGCCACTCCGCCAACGGAAAAGCTTATGCGGAGTATCAAACGTTCGCCCGGACATTCGCCCGAAAGGGGTTTGTCGCACTCATCTATGATCCCGTCAGCCAGGGGGAAAGGGCAAATCAATATGGCGATGCATGCGGAGGCAACTGCTGTTTCGAGCATAACATGGCCGGCAACCAGATGACCCTGGTCGGGGATTTTTTTGGCTCGTGGAGACTCTGGGACGGAATCCGCGCCCTCGACCTGCTCCTTGCGCGGCCGGAAGTCGACAAGAGTCGCGTCGGGGTTTCCGGATGTTCAGGAGGGGGCACCATGACGGTGTATCTCACCGCGGTCGACAAACGTATCGCTTTCGCCGCACCGGACTGTTTCGTAACTGACTACCTTTCGAATACGGAAAACGAGTTGCCGGCAGACGCCGAACAGGTCCCTCCGGGCATGCTTTCGGAAGGGCTGGATATGGCTGATTTCATCATCGCCTATGCGCCCCGCCCGACCATCCTGCTTTCCGAGGAGGACGATTTTTTTGACATCCGTGGCACCCATCGCACCTTTGACCGGTTGAGGAAAGTCTACCGCCTGCTCGGATCTCCCGACGCGATTGAGCTCCACGTCGGTCCCAATCCACATGGGCTTCCCCGCAGTGCCAGAGAGGCCTCTTACAAGTTCTTTGCCCGGCAGGCCGGCGTCGCGACAACCGCCAAGGAGCCGCCCGACCGGCAGGAAAAGGATGAGGAGCTTTGCGCCACGCCCGACGGAAACGTGCTGAATCTGCGCGGTGCGCGACGCTCCTGCGATATTATTGGTGAGACCGCGCGCGAACTCGCGGCACGTCGATCGAGAATCCCGGCGTCACGACTCCCGGACATAGTGGGAGACGTGCTGGATCTCCCGTCGCGTGATCACCTCCCCCATTACCGTTCCCTGCGGGCTCCGTTTGGTGACATCCTTGCGTCTTCGCGTTTTCGGCGGCTTTGGCTCTACGGCCTCGAGACGGAACCGCAACACGACGGCGTCACGGCCATGCTGCTGCACTTCGATCCGTCGCGGGTGGAACCGTGGCTGAGGAACCTGTCACACCCCTCGCCCCAACGGGAGATCACCGTGTATCTCCCGCACATTTCGACGTGGGAGGACGTAGGGGATAAGAAGGCGCCAGCCGGCGACCGCGAGTATGGACTCTTCGCCATCGAGGCTCGCGGAATCGGGCATATGACCGCGCAGACCTGCGGGAGCCAGAATTTCTTTGAACCATACGGCGCTGATTATTTTTACGCCTCGCACGGACAAATGCTGGGCGTCAGCTATGTCGGGCGCCGAGTCCACGACGTGCTTGCGGCCCTGGACTTGCTCGAAGCTCATGGCGCGCGCCGGGTTCACCTGGTTGGCCGGGGTCTGGGCGCAATCCTCGCAGTCTTCGCGGCCACGCTCCATCCGTTGGTCAAGCGCGTGACCTTGCGCAACACGCTGCTTTCCTTTCACGAGCTGACCCAGACCGATTTCTACGATTGGCCGGTGTCGATTCTCCCTCGGGAGACGCTGTTGCACTTCGACTTGCCCGACCTTTATCGCTCGTTGAGGCGGAAGCACCTGTCGATCGAACAGCCGTGGGATGAGCGGATGAAGCCCTGGACAAAAGCCCGCCTGCGACAACATGCCAGGGCGCTCGGATTGGCCGGGGAAATCTTTTCGAAGAGGTGATGTTGCAGGCCCTTGCGTATTGCTGGAAACAACGAGCGATGCCATGAAGCCAGGGTCCCCCACATCCCGCCCGGGGCATGAACCCGTCGTCCAGCAAGGTGGAGATGCATGGCCTCAGCCGGGAGCGGGTCTCGCGCCTTGAAGCCGAACCCTCGCGGGGATCACAGATGCCCGCTTCACAAGGCCACCTTCTCCAGCCAGGAACGATCGACCTCCAGACCGAACCCCGGCTCGGCGCTCGGGACGAGCTTCCCGTCCTCGACGACCGCGGTGCCCGGCAGCTGGATCCGCTCGGCGAGCGGCACCTTGCCCGATACGCCAAGCTCCCCCAGCGTTGCTGCCGGAAGCGCAAAAACCAGGTGCTGACCGTATGGCGTGTTCATGCCGCCGTGCGGCGCAAAGGCCAGCCCCGCAGCCGCGGCCATGTGGCACACGTGGACGCAGGGCGTCAGTCCCATCCACTCGACGTCCGGCTGGAGCACGTCCACCCACTGCCCACTGATTGCCTCGGCGAATCGCTGTGTGGTGTACCAGTGTTCGCCGGTGGCCAGCCCCTGGCCAGGAAGGCGCTGGCGCACCGCGCGAAAGCCGGCCGTCTCCTCCGGCAGCAGGTAGTCCTCGATCCATCGCAGGTTGTAGGGACGCAGGGCCGTCCCGAGTCGCACCGTGTACTCGACGTCCAGCGCGAGCCAGCAATCGAGCATCAGATCGATGTCGGGTCCCACCTGTTCACGCGCCTTTTCGAATGTTCGCTCGGCCTCGGCTATTCCACGCACACCATCCGTCGGGTCGAAAGGCAACGGCAGCTTGACCGCAGGGAAGCCCAGGTCCCGGTACCATTCCACGTCGACACCTGTGGCGTAGCAAGGGATGTGGTCCTTTTGCGGCCCACCGAGCAGTTCGTATACCGGTCGTCCCAGCAGTTTCCCCTTCAGGTCCCAGAGCGCCAGATCCACGGCCGCGATGGCGTGACTTGTCACGCCGGAGTTCCCGTTGGATGCTGTGGCGCGGATGAGCAGGTCGTAGATCTTCTCGGTGGCCATGGCGGACTCCCCCACGACGATGTCTGCCAGGTGTTCGTTGATGATAGAGCAGACGGGCCCGGATGCGAGCGTCGTGCCGCACCCGAACGTGCCGTCGTCCGTGGCGACGACGCACATCGCCCTCGGCC
>CAZTAB010000352.1:0-3824 GCA_964611475.1 uncultured Verrucomicrobiota bacterium
CATACCGGCCTGGGTCGTCGACATGGTGGGCGAAGATGACGCCACCGTCGGGATCTTGGTGCGATTGCAGAAGGTTGGCCAGCCCGCTTCCGTAGAAAATGTTATCGCCAAGGATCAATGCGACCTTCTCCTCTCCGATAAAGGACTCCCCAACCAGGAATGCCTGTGCCAGCCCTTTTGGCTCGGGTTGCTCCAGGTATTCAATTGCGCAACCGAAGTCGCTTCCATCCCCGAGGAGTGACTGAAAAAGCGAAAGGTCTCGCGGCGTCGAAATGATCAGGATCTCCCTGATGCCCGCCAGCATCAGGGTGGACAGTGGATAATAGATCATGTGCTTGTCGAAAACCGGGACCATCTGCTTGCTAACCGCTTTGGTAACCGCATACAAACGCGTCCCCGAACCGCCGGCGAGTATGATTCCCTTCATGATCGTCCCTGTCGTCCCGCAATCTTTGATTGCCCGTAACGGTTACAAAAGTGATTGCTGTAGCATTTTGCAAGCGCGAAGTGGGCGGATGAGGGGCGGGGTGCTGCCTGGCCCGGCCATGGCAGATGGCGTTCGCGGAGAGCAGGACCTGCCCTTTGTTTCCG
Source organism: uncultured Verrucomicrobiota bacterium (assembly GCA_964611475.1). Lineage (GTDB taxonomy): Bacteria > Verrucomicrobiota > Kiritimatiellia > SLOV01 > SLOV01 > CAUZEO01. The sequence goes on from CAZTAB010000352.1 coordinate 592, forward strand.
TCTGTCGCTATGCGCTTTCCGGGGGTGCTCCTCCTGTTTTCGAAGAGCGGCTTGGCGGCTTCTACGAATCCAGTAGATCTGCGCACAATGCCTCAGCCATCTCGAGCACGGCATCGAACTTCTCTGCGACGCGTCTCGCCTGGGCTTTTTCCTTGCCTTCCTGGATCGGCTCCCGCGCACGCTCCGCGAACGTGATCACATCGTCGCAGACTGTGCGACCCAGGAGTTCTCCCCGGAGCCTCTTGACGACATCTTCCGGGGAGAGCTCTTCGCCTAGCCGCGCCTTCCCGTAGATCATCAGCGGTGTGGCGAATAAGTTTGGCAGAATGCGCCGGATCTCATGCCGTATCAGGTGCTCGCTGTCGAACCATGGGATTTCCTCTGCGTAAAACAAAAGCCTGCCCTTCATGAGGCGTCCGAACTTGACGCCTTGAAGGAAAGCATCCATTGGTTCGCCGGGAATGGATCCGACCTTGTCCTGGATCTCATCCCGCGTGTCGGCTGCATCGGTCCGTAGCAGAGCCTGGTGGCCGTCAAGTTCTCCCCACATTGCCTGCAGATACTGCTCCAGGCTGCGCTCGATTTCCACGAGCCGTCCGTCCTCGTAGTCGGCGGCGACTTCATAGTGGCACTCGACCGAGTCGAGGATACGATCAATGACGTGTGGCTGGGGAAATCGCTCCCGTGCAATTCGAAGCGCCTCAAACTTCCCGCATACATTGCGTTTTTCCATCAGGGATGCGCAGGCTTGCACCGGTGGGGCGAAGTAGTGCATGTAGCGGCTGTGCAGGGGATACTTGTTCTCCCACGGGCCCATGTTAAGTGGCGGGTCGATCCCGCGGACATAGGGGCCGCAGTACGCAGCAAACTTTTTCAGTTGAAACAACTCGTCGCGTTTCTCCCACTCGTGGGAGGCAAGGTGTGTTCGAACGCGCGTGAGCACCCCTTTGTCGCCTTCGTAGAAGGTCCATTGCTGCGACTCTGGGAAAAAGAGGCGCGAATCAAGTATTTCTTCGACGGTAAAGTTGACGCCGGGCAGATGCTCCAGGTTCCGCGCCCATTTTGGAAACTCTCGCGCCAGGTCGGTGTGGATGGCGCCCACCGCCAGTGACATGGTGTTCCAGTCCTCGGCGGCCATGGGGCCCTCCAGGATAAAGCGCGTGTCGAAATCGGATAGGCCGGGGATCAGGTCTTCGAATGTCCACTTCGCCGCGATGGCGCGGATCTTTGGGATTTGTTCGCAGCAGCGCCGATGGTACTTGCGGTAGAACTCCTGGAAGTCATTCGGGGGTTTCGGCTCGAAGTTCACGCGAGTTGCCCGATCGAGTCACGGATGGACCGTCCCACGTAGGCCATCTCCTCGTCGCCCGACAGGGGAAAGACCGGGAGCGATAGAACCTGCGCACATGCCGTGCGTGCGGCATCACAATCCGTGTCGTCGAAGTCGACCCCATCCTTCTCGAACGCCTCCCAGTCCCATACCGCAGGATAATGGACCGCGGTGCCGACTTCAAACTCCTCTCGCAGATGCCTTTGAAGCGCGTCGCGCGTGGTGCCGGATTCCGGCCCCACGCGAATGACATAGAGGTGCATGGCATGACCGTCGTCGTCGATGCCGCCGGGCCGGACGATTCCGGGGATGCCGTCGAGATGCTCATGGAGGATCCGCGCCTTTTCCCGTTTGAGGGTGTTGACTCGGCTTATCTTGGCAAGCTGCGTCAGCCCGGTGGCAAGCTGCGGCTTGGTCATCCGGTAGTTGAATCCCTGCGTGACAACGCGCAGCCTGGCTCCCCCATAGACGAAGCCGAACGTCTTTTTTTGTCGAACGACTTCCGCGAATTCTTCGTTGTCCGTTGTTACCGCGCCCCCCTCGCCGAGGGTGGTCATGTTTTTGTTGGACTGAAAGCTGTAACAGGAGGCCATCCCGGCGCCGCCGATCCCCTTGCCTCCGGCCCTGGTGCCGACTGCGTGTGCCGCGTCGTAAACGACCGGCACGCCGGTCTCGGCGGTAATGGACTCAAAGCCCGCGACATCGGCCGCGAGGCCGCCGAAGTGCACGGGGATGATCGCCCGGGTGCGGTCCGTGATCTTCTCCCGGACCCGCGCGGGATCCAGATTCAGGGTCGTGGGGTCGACATCCGCGAAAACGATTCGCGCGCCGCGGACGCTGGCGCTGGTTGCCGTGCAGATGAAGGTGAGCGGCGTCGTGATGACCTCGTCGCCCGGTCCCACTCCCAACGCCATCATGCACAGGTCGAGGGCGGTGCCGCAGGAGTTCACCGCCACTGCTTTTGCCGCATTTTCGTGACGGGCCAGTGCATCCTGAAAGTCGGTTTCCTCCGGCAGGGGAAAGAAGTTTCCCCCCGGCTCCGCCGCGGCCTGCGTGACCCGGGCGGCCGCGTCGACGTCGTCCTGCTCAAACAGCCCGCCGAGCGCGTGAAAGGGGACGGATCGTTTCATTAGTAGGACTCCAGCAACTTGGCTTCTTTTCTGATTGCCTCAAACGAGGCGGGTGTAAACTCCATGCCGCGCTCCGCCGCGGCCTCCCTCGCAAGGCGGACCACCCAATCGAGTGTCTGAGACCGGTAATCCCTCGTATCGCCAAATGGATTGGTGTTGTGGCTGATTCCGATGACGGCGCGGACGGGGACATCCCGGCGGGACATCTCCTCCACGTTCTCGCCGATCACATCGCCCAGTCGCTCCCGGCGTGTCCCGATCTTGGATACGGGGGATTCGACGCGCAGGTCCAAGGGTTGTTTTAGGGACTCGTCGTAGTACACGTCGATCCCGACCGTGACCGGGATCTCGATCAGGGGCATCGCGCCGCAGATGAGATTGCTCGCGTCGCTCGTGCGGTGGATGTAGGGCCAGCTTCCGGACCAGTTGGAGTGGAACTCGGGTCGGTAACGATTTGAAACGTTGCTTGTCCAGGTAAAGCCGAGCTCGTTGCAGATTTTGAAGGTGTCCCGGTTTGCGCTTCCGTAGCAGGCCCGGTATCCGAACACTGTCCGTCCCACCGACTCTTCGAGGTCTTCCTTGCCCATGCGGAGAGCTTCATGCTGCTCTTCGCTCGACATGGAGCCGAGCCACTTTGCCTTGTCGCCGGTCAGCCTGGAGTAGCGCATGCCGTTCAGGTGCAGTCCGATCTCAACGCCGGCATCGGCCAACTCCCGGTACACCGCTTTCTGATGCCTGGCCACGTCCGGGTAGACAAACAGGGAGGTGCCCTC
>CAZTAB010000353.1:0-10838 GCA_964611475.1 uncultured Verrucomicrobiota bacterium
CAGTGCCGGAAAAATCTTCCACGATGACCTCCTCCCGGTCCGCATCGTACCGTCCGCCCTCGACGCTCAACGCCCGCTTCTCGTCCGGGTGCGGCAGCCGAAACACCACGGTTGCCGGACGGCGATCCGCATCGCAGGATACAGACGCCTCGATGACGCCTTGCGCAACCCGCGAGTGCACAGTCAAATCCAGCGTCCCGAAGTAACTGGCAACCCCCGCCAGCTCGATCTTCTTTCCATCCTCCAACCAGGTCCGCGGCACACAGCGAAGAAGATGAAGTGTATTTCCCTGCTCCATGTAGAGCATGAGCCGGGTATGCATCAGGAACTGTCCTTCTTCGCCGATTTTGTGCGGAGCTTCGTGGTAGTAGTGCTCCCACCATGAGTAGGTTTCCCGGTCAATCAGGGCCGTCAGCGCATTGTAGTAGGCCTTGAGAAACGCCTTTTCCTCTCCTCGGTACAGGTGCGCGTACTGGTGCCGGGCGAGGTACGGCTGGCTGAAGGACGTGTTGCGGGACCGGTACAGCTCGCAGTCACTGTTCACCATGAAATCCGCGGCCTGCTCGTTGGGCTCGATGATTTCGTGGTAGATCAGGATCAGGGGCCCCAACAGGTCGTCCCGAAGATTGACAGCCCCGTGCGTCCACCAGTTTCCGTCGTCCGTGTAGAGGCTCGACGGGCCCGAACGGCCCAGCCACGGCGCCACGGTCGGACACCAGGTTCCGTCGCGGAGCGGCACCACGGGTCCGCGGGCCTGTTCGAAATGAAACGCCTTCAGAATATCCTCCTTCAACGCCGCCGCCGCCGCGCCGATCCGGCGGCTCTCCCCGGCGTCGACCTCGGCCAACGACTCCGCGATCCGGCTCAGGCCAAGGTAGAAATACCCGTTCAGCATAAAAATGATCTCGTCGTCCTCCGGATCGGCGACCTTTCCCTCGAGCAAGCCAAAGCGTCCTCCCTTCGATTTATCCGCCTGGTTTCGCGCGCGCCAGGCGAGCAGGAAGTCGCAGGCCTTCTTGACGCCCGGGAGGATGCTGCGAAGCCAGTCATCGTCACGCGTGTAGCGGTAATGCTCGCCGACCAGCCACATGATGCAGCCAGTTTCCAGCATGTACCCGATGAAGTTCTGCATGAAGCCGCTGTCGTGCTGCTTTTCGAAATAGTATGCGATGCACCGGCGCGCGATATCGTGCAGCCCGAGGGAATCGAGATAGTTGATGATCGTCGATGTCTCCGAGCCAATCGGGCTGTAGGTCCCGTTCGCCATCGCGATCGGACCATCCGGCTCCCGGCCGTAGTTCACCAGGTCGACGTGCAGGTGGCCGGCCCGAATCAGCTCGTCGATTCGCTTCTCCGGCACGCGAATCCGCCCCGCGCCGTTTAGCTTGGCACGCCAGAAACGGCGGCAGTCGGCAAGGCCCGCATCGAAGTCCCGTTCACTCATGCCCGCCGCCCGCTCCCGCGAGACCGGTCTGTGCGAAACAAAGAACTCCAGCGTCGTCTCCTCCCCCGGGGCAAGCAGGACCGCGACCTCAGGCTGGCCGAGCCGGCTGCCGTTGATCCTCGAAACCGCGAACACCTCGTCGGTGTCCTTGTTCATGCTGAATCCCGTCTCGCCGTCGAAGTCATGGGGCACGGGATTGCCGTAGGCGTCGTGCGGATAGACTGTCTTGAAGAACGCATGGCGCGGCGAGGATCCATTGTTCCGCGCGGTAATTCGCATGCACAACACCGTCTCCTCCACGCCGGAAAATTCTGTTTTCAGCAATGTATCGAACGTGGCCTTCTGATCATCGGTCAGCGACTTGCAAACCGACAACCCGTCCGCCACGAGATAGTGTGTTCCCTGGAGATTCTTCGCCTGGAGACGGGACGTCTCCAGAGTCACGTAACAGATGTGATCGTAGCACACGTCGTCATCGATGCGCTCAATCTTGAGAATCGGCAACACGCCACCATCGAGCCGACGACGCACCCGGTCCTCGCAGCCCCACCCCCGGCCGGCGGAAAAACCGTAGCGCGGAAGCATGTGGGATTCTTCTTTCCAGAAGTATCCGTGCCCGGAAAAACGTGGCTGAATCCAGTCCGTGTAGCACATCGGCTCGCGCAGGCCGACTTCGAAAATGCGGACATCCCGGCTCAAACCCATCCAGATCTGGCTTTGCTGAACCCGGGTGTGGCGCGCCGCTGCATTAAACGATTCCTCGGGTTCCTCCTCGAGCCCCTCCAGTACGGTTTTCAGGCCGTTGTGTTCCACCGCCCCAAGGATCTCCACATAGGAGCGCGGATCGTCGGCGGGCGTCACCGCCACCTCATACCCTGGAATTAGAATGGGCCACGAGGAATTTACATCCCGAACGAAGAAGGAAAAGGCAACCCGGTCAGAGCAAAAGCGCGCGATGGCGGGGAACTTCCCAAAGGAGAAACTGTCGGCATCAACTTCAATCTCAAGCCGACCGTGGGTGTCCGACCGGTCGAACGACGAATCACCGCAAATCGTCCCGTGATCCACCTCAAGGCCGCCACGGCCGGGCGCGGCGGACCAGAGAATTGCAATCTGTTTTTTCATGGATATCTCCCAAATTCAGTGCCACTGAGCCACCGCCCGATCTATACGCGGTGACTCGTGGTGGGGCAATGAATAACTGGCTGCCACCCCTAAAAAAGGATTTTTCTGGATCCACATTCACCACGGAGGCACGTGACCCACAAAGTGAATATTAATATGTACCCTGCGGGCCCCGTGCCCCCTGATAGGCGTGTCGTCTGGTTCCAGCTTTGTTGCGCCGTCCCTGGGCTCTCAGGCACCCAGCGCGGGCGGCGGAAGATTCATCGGCAAAGCGCGGGGTCACGCGCATGGCAAAGGATTTAATGTGTGGCAGTCCAACGTAAACTATGGATATCATCGCGGTATTAAAAAAGAATTTCTACAGGACTTTTGCAATCCACCCGCATTGTACCGGGGAAAGCCATTCTGGGCATGGAACGGCCGGTTGGACCCGGAGGAACTTCGCTGGCAGGTGCGGATCATGCAGCGCATGGGGCTCGGCGGCTTCTTCATGCATTCCCGGATCGGACTGGACACCGAGTATCTCTCAGACGAGTGGCACACCTGCATCGAGGCGTGCATCGACGAGGCCCGCGCATTGGGGCTGGAAGCCTGGCTGTACGACGAGGCCCGCTGGCCATCGGGGTCCGGGGGCGGGATTGTCACCGCCGACAAGCGATACCGGATGAAGTACCTCGAGATGGTCGAAACGACGAAAGGGGGCCGGCAGCGGCTTCCCGGACGCCGGGTGGCACGGTTTGTTGCCGAGGTGAAAGGGAGCACCGCCACCAAGGTGCGGCGAATGCGGCCGGGGGACCGGTCACGGTGCCAACCCGGGGAGGTATATCTCGATTTCCAGGTGCGCGAAGCGCCGAAATCCAGTTGGTACAATGGCGAAACATATCTAGACACGCTAGACCACGCATCCGTGAAAGCCTTTATCAAGTCCACCCACGAGGAATACCGGCGGCGGTTCGGACGGGATTTCGGCGGAACGGTTCCGGGCATGTTTACCGACGCGCCCAATCACGGCGGCTATTTCAACGAAATGCAGTGGACAAGCCGGGGCAACAGCGTTCCCTGGACGACAAAACTTCCCGCGGTGTTCAGACGCCGCTATGGCTACGACATATTGGATCACTTGCCCGAGCTGTTCCTGGACGTGGATGGTGACGGTGTCACGCCCGCGCGGCATAACTTTCATGACTGCACGACCTTTCTTTTCGCCGACGCCTTCGGCCGCCAGATCGGCGAATGGTGCGACCGGACGGGCATGATTCACACCGGCCACATTCTCGCCGAACAGACGACCAGCTCACAAACCTGGGTCGTGGGAAGCTGTATGCGGTTCTATGAGCACATGCAGGCGCCCGGGATGGATCTGCTCACGCAGTACTGGCGCGAGTACGACACGGCAAAGCAGGTCAGTTCCGCCGCAAGGCAGTTTGGGAAAAAGTGGCGCCTTACCGAGACCTACGGCTGCACGGGATGGGATTTCCCATTCGCCGGTCACAAGGCAATCGGCGACTGGCAAGCGGCCATGGGCATCAACCTGCGATGCCAGCATCTCTCCTGGTACACCATGCTCGGCCCCGCCAAGCGCGACTACCCCGCAAGTATCTTCTACCAGTCGCCCTGGTGGGACAGTTACCACGTGGTGGAGGATTATTTTGGGCGAGTGCACGCCGCCATGACCCGAGGCGTTGAGATCCGGGATCTACTGGTGATTCACCCGATCGAAAGTATGTGGGTACAGTGTCGACGGGACTGGTGGGGGAACGAGTACCTTCCGAAGCGAAATATCACTGCGTTCGACGACAAGCTACCGCTGGTTCGCGACGCCCTGCTGGGCGCCAACATTGATTTCGACTACGGCGACGAGGATATCCTCTCCCGGCACGGGAAGGTCTCGTCCGGAGGGTCTTCTCCCTCCCTCATCGTGGGCAAGGCGCGGTACAGGGCCGTCCTGGTGCCACCGCTGGTCACCATGCGTGAAACGACGCTGCGACTCCTGAAGCGGTTCCGGAACGCCGGTGGGTGCGTCGTGTTCGCAGGACCGGCCTGTCGATACCTCGACGCAAGGCCCTCGGACAAGGTGCGAGCCTTTTCCCGCACATGCCGATCCGCCCCCACCCGGGGAGAGCGTATCGCGAAGTCCGTCGACCCGCTCTGCCGGCGGATTTCCATTGCCGACAAATCCGGAAGGGAAATTGTTCCGGCGCTCTTCCTGCTCCGTGAGGACGCTGAGAACATGTACCTTTTTGTATGCAATGTCGGCCACGATTTCCGGGGCAAGCCTTTCGACCCGCACATCCGCAAGCGGTTGTCGACTTTCCCGGACGTACGGATCCGGGGATTTGAAGGATGCAGGGGCAGGCCCGTGGAACTGGACGCGTCGACAGGCGAACATCGGTCGACCTCTTCAAGGCGGCGCACAGGCGGGTGGGAGATCAGCACGTCGCTGGGACAGGCAGGCAGTCGAATCTTCGTCGTGCCCAAGCGCGCCGACCGGGGCCGGAACAAGGCGGCAAAACCCTTGCGTGTCGAGCGGGCGCGGGCCCTCTCGGCATCACGGTGGAATTACTCCCTCAGCGAGTGCAACAATCTCGTCCTCGACCGGCCGGAAAGCCGCATTGGAAAGGGGCGATGGAGACAAGCGGAGGAGGTGCTTCGGGTCGATCTCGCGGCGCGGAAACATGCCAAAATTCCCGAGCGGCACTGGAGCATGATTCAACCGTGGGCAACAAAGCGGCGGGAAAATCCGCCGTCGATTCCCGTGGCGCTCCGGTACCACCTCCGGGTGGATTCAATCCCTTCCGGCGATGTCTTCATCGCCCTGGAACGCCCCGATCTTTGGGATGCCAGGCTGAATGGGTGCCTCCTTAACACCGACACGGACTGCGGCTGGTGGACGGACAAGTCCCTGCGAAAAATCCGGGTTCCGCCCTCCCTTTTTCGAGGCGGAGACAACGAGCTCCTGTTGCGTTGCAACTACGATGAAAATCACCCCGGCCTCGAAACTGTTTTTCTTCTGGGAAATTTTGGAGTGAAGGTGAAAGGCGCGGACGCCGTCGTCACGGGCCTGCCTTCGACGCTCCGCCCGGGAAGCTGGGTCGGCCAGTCACTCGCCTTCTACTCGGGATCAGTCACCTACCTGCGCCGGGTGAAATTGGCCGTGAAGGGGAAAGAGAGGCTCTTTGTCCGGGCAACCGATTTCGACGGCGTGGCTGTTCGGGTCTGGGTAAATGGCAGGGTCGCAGGCACCGCCGGGTGGGAGCCATACGAAGTGGAGATCACCGAACTGTGCGAGGGGGAAACCGCGCTGTTGGGCATCGAGGTGCTGGGCCACAGGCGAAATTCGCACGGGCCCCTGCACCACACGACACGAGATATTCAGTTTTTTGGGCCCGATCAGTTTACGTCAACGGGCCGCGAATGGTCCGACGCGTACCAGTTGGTTCCGGTCGGCTTAAAGGGTTCCCCGAAACTGGTTTGGAAACGATAACGATTCACGACATGCTCGACGACATTGCCAGACTGAAAACGCCGCGGTCCGGACGGGGAAAAAGAGCTACCGTGATTTCCGCGACGGTTTACAGTCCTCGATCACGATTCGGGAACCGCTTTTTTTAACGACGACCTTCTGGCCGTCACGCCAGTCCAAGTCATCAATCACGGATTTCGGCAGTGTAACGTAGTAGGTGTACGTGCCGGTTTTCCCAATCTTCCGAACCGGTTCCGATTTGCTTCCCTGGGTGCGCTTCGTTCCCATAACACAAGGCCATATGCGATATAGCTTGTTTCAGGCAACCGCTAATGGGGAATGCCCGGAGGAAGCACGTCGACCTCTCCTCCGGCCATGTACTCCAATGCCGTGTCGATGGACTGGAACACGTCATACTGCGGGGCGTAGCCCAGAAGGTCCCGGGCTTTCGAAATGTCGAACTCCACGTTCCAGGAAACCGGTAAATCGACATCCACGCATTCGCGGCCGGTTTTCTCCGCGACATACGGAACGACTTCCGACCAGAGTTGCGGCTCGGCCGACGCGATGTTGAACACTTCGCCCACCGCACTGGGATCAGCCGTTTCCAGCGACAGGAGGACCGCCTGCACGACGTCCCGCGCGTCGGTGATATGCCATTTCCAGGACTGACGCCCCGGCCCGTAGGGAACCGCCATGGTTCCTTCCGGCCGGCCTTCCAGCGCCTCCTCAATCAGCTTCCACGGCTCAGGAACCGGCGAGCACAATACCGATCTCGGATTGCCCGCGTTTCCCTTCAGCGCGCCAATGGGATACTGGGGAGACCAGATGTCGACCGGCTCGGACCCCGCCACGATCAGGTTGGGTCTCAACACGATCACCCCGAGATCGTTCTGCCAGTGGTACAGACGGTACAGTTGCTCGTTGCAGATTTTGACCGCGCCATAGAGCTCCAGGGGCCAGAGTTCCTGCTCCTCCACGTACGGGCCTTCCTGACTGAACACGTCATACACCGCGCCAGTCGTGAAAGCGACCAGCCGATGAATCGGCTTGCTGCGATCCCGGATCGCCTCCAGGAGACAAAACGTCCCCCGCGTGTTGATGTCGAAGAACGCGACCCGGGAGGGCGCCCGGTCTTCCTGCATCAGCGCCGCCGTGTGAACCACGGCATCCGCCTTTTCCACCGCCTCCACGATTCCATCGCCGGAAGCCATGTTCCCCAGCACAATCTCGGTATCGAATGCTTCGAGCCGTTCCCGCAGTTCCTTTTCCGCAGGGGAATCGAAGCAGAAACTTATGGTTTCATAGCCCCGTTCGTTCAGCGTCTTGACCAGGTTCATTCCCAGCCGTCCCGTGGCGCCGGTTACCAGTACTCGCATTTAGGCTTTTCCTCCGTTTGTTCCTGTAATTCCTGTTTCCTCAGACCGGCGCACATCCCGGGCTACCGCCGTGAAGTCCTCACTTTATCCTCGGCGAATCCTCCCCACGGTGGAGGCCTTCAACCGGGCCAGCTTTCCTGCAGCGTGGATTCATCGCGCCACGGGGGAATCTCCTTCTCCAGCTCCTTCGTGGCCAGTGAAAGCCCGGAACAATTGGATGCCAGCACTTCAAATATCTTATTGGCGACGACGCGATGCCCCAGGTCATTCGCGTGGCACCCGTCCCCGTGAACCAGCCAATCCGCCTCGCGATAGGAAGCCATCAGGTCGACGAAAAGGCAGTCAACCTCATCAGCCACACCGCGAATCGCGTCATTGTAGGTGTAGAAGGCCGCCAGATCCGCGTGGCTCCAGTCCACGCCGCCCACTGTAAAATCGTTCATGTAGTACGGACCGGGAAGCACGATCAGCGGCTGCGCCTTTTCGCGCACCCTGGAGACGACCTCTTTCATCTTGCGACAGAACAAATCGAGCGGGGTTCCGCCTCGCGCATCGTTGAGGCCATACGAAATCACCAGCAGATCCGGAAGAACCGGATGACCGTTTGCCGTATGGGAGAGAATGTGGGAGTCGAGCCGCTCGTCGGCCGCAGGCTTTCCACTTTTTTCGTATGCAGGGCATTCCGTCGATATGACATTCGCGCCGATGCCCATGTTCACGAGTTGGACGGGCACACGCTGGAATTCGTTTATGAGCTGGGCGAGTTGGGCTGCCCAGCACCGCTCCCGACAACTCGACCATCCACCGGCTGTTGTGCTCTCACCCAAGGTGAAGAGGAATTCGAACTCTTTGTCCCACCAGTCTCGTTTCATCCACCGCCTCCACAGGATTGCGGGCGAGAGTGTCAACGGTCGGGTGGCGAGTGTCAAGCTGGGGGCACGAGGATTTGTAGTGTGAGGACAGGACCAAGCCGGAGCATGGCAAAAGGCCGGCTCCGACAAACGGGAAGGATTGCGAGTCATCTCAATATAGGTTAATTGGTCCCATACTACACAACGGGAGAAGTCTTGGAATGAGTCTGCACGGGAAAACGGCCATTGTGAGCGGCGGGGCGGGAGACATCGGCGGGGCAGCGGCCGAGGAACTGGCGCGGCGGGGCGCGGACGTGGCGGTAGGTGATATCACAGACCCAGACCGGGATCGGATGGCCCGAATTGAATCGGCGGGGCGAAAACATCTGTACAGCCAGCTGGACGTTTCCAATCCGGACGCCGTGGTGGCATGGGTGGACGAAGTGGAATCCCGGCTCGGCCTCCCGGATATCGTGGTCGCCTCCGCCGCGGTGGCGACATTTAAAAATCTGCGAAATATCTCATTCGAAGAGTGGCGCCGGGAATTCGACGTAAACGTCAATGGGTACTTTTACCTTGCCCGCACCGTGGCAAACCGGCTCGAAGCGAAGAAACGCGGAGGACGCATCGTTCTCGTCGGCAGCGCCGCCGCCAACGGCATCACTCTCGGGGCCGCCACATACTGCATAACCAAAAGTGCCGTCCGGAAGCTGGCCGAAACTCTCGCGGCTCAATATGCGAAAAGCGGGATTCTTGTCTGTGATGTCTCCCCCGGTGTCGTCGACGCGGGGCTGTCGGGCGCGGCGATGCGGGAGGATCCATCCATCCGGACGGACTCGGAAGCGGTGGTTCCGGTGGGCGAACTGAGCCTGCCCGGAGACATCGCCTTTCAAATCGGGCATCTCTGCGAGCCTGAATGCCGCCATATCACCGGCTCCACGCTCTATGTCGATGGGGGAATGAGTCTGAAGATCATTCACGGATACGGGGACGAGGAGTCGCCCGCACGGTCATGAAATCGTCGACGGGAATTCTGCACGGGGCGGGGCCTGCCCATCAATAGGTCGGCCAAGCCATGTTCCCGGTGTACTTCCAAGACATGGGTGAATGGCTGATGCGCATCGCGCTTCTCGGGTGGGCACCCGAGCCGGGTAAAAACAAAGAAACCATTTCCCGTGACGGGCCATGCGGCAACTGCACCGGGAGCGGAAACGGCTTTACCTCACCGCGCCCCAGCTATTTTAACGACACGCCCCTAGAACAAACCCGCCGCATTCCCGTCTTTGTCCACGTCAATCCCTTCCGCGGCGGGATGCCGGGGCAGCCCCGGCATGGTGAGAATGTCGCCACACAACATGACAATAAACTCCGCGCCGGCCGACAGGCGCACATCGCGAATGTTCACCACATGATTCGAGGGGGCACCCCGCAGCTTCGGGTCCGTTGAGAAGGAGTATTGCGTCTTTGCCACGCAAACGGGATAGTTACCGTACCCGGCATCCTGAAGGGCAACAATGCGGCGGCGAATATCAGCGTTCGCCGTGATTTCGGATGCGCCGTAGAGTCGGGTGGCAATCGCTTCCATCTTGTCCCAAAGCCGGTCGTCTTCCTCATAAAGGTAGTGGAAGTCGGTGGGTATGGTATCAATCATCTCCACCACGCGCCGGGCCAGCGCTTCCGCGCCGGCACCCCCGTCCGCCCAGTGTGTCGATTCGATAACATCGGTCTGGTAATGGGCCATCTTGTCCTGCAGTGTCCGAATCTCGCGATTGGTGTCTTCCGTGAAGCGGTTCAGGGCAACGACGCAGGGAAGCCCGAAATGATGCCGGATGTTCTCGACGTGCCGCTCCAGGTTGGCAATGCCCTTTGCCAGCGCGGGTATATTTTCCTCGCCGAGTTTCGCGACCTCGACGCCCCCGTGATACTTCAGCGCCCGGATTGTCGCCACGATCACCACCAACGAGGGATCGAGGCCCGCCTTCCGGCATTTGATGTCGAGGAACTTCTCTGCACCGAGATCCGCGCCGAACCCTGCTTCCGTAACCACGTAGTCCGAAAGCTTCAGCGCCGCGCGCGTAGCGATGACCGAGTTGCACCCGTGGGCAATGTTTGCAAACGGACCGCCGTGTATGAAGACCGGATTCCGCTCCAGCGTCTGTACCAGGTTCGGCCGCATTGCCTCGCGCAAAAGAAGGGTCATCGCGCCATGCGCCTGGAGATCCCGGGCGCGAATGGGCTCCCGCTTGCGCGTGGTACCGACAATGATGTTGCCGAGGCGCTCCCGGAGTTCCGGCAACGAGGAGGAAAGGCAGAGGACCGCCATCACTTCGCTGGCCGCCGTTATATCGAATCCCCCTTCTCGCGGATATCCATTCGCATGCCCGCCCAGGGAAACGAGAATCTCGCGCAGGGCTCGGTCGTTCATGTCGATCACGCGCTTCCAACTGATGCGCCGCAGGTCAATCCCCAGCTTGTTCCCCTGGTGCAGGTGATTGTCGAGCATGGCGGAGAGCAGGTTATTGGCGAGGCTGATGGCATGGAAATCGCCGGTGATGTGCTGGTTGATGTCCTCCATA
>CAZTAB010000354.1:0-4118 GCA_964611475.1 uncultured Verrucomicrobiota bacterium
ACCAAAACGTCGAGGAGTTCCTGACCACGTTGAGCTTTTGCCACAGCGAAACGCTCATCGCGTTCGCATCCGATGCCGGCGCCAGCCACCCGGTGTTTTGGGCATCAACCCTGATCCAATTGCTTGCTGCACCCAGATTAACGGCACCGCCAATGACACCTTCGGCATCTGCCGCGGTTCCCATCACTTCACCTGGGATTCCTGCAACCTTGTCCACAATGGTAGTGGCATTGTCCAACGGCCAGTAAGCTATCAGTCCAGGCACAAGCTCGTAGTTTGGCAGGGTGAAGTCTTTCCAGCTGGCCTCGTCACCGACGGTGCCATTGGCATAGCTGCTGAACATCGCATTATTGGACAGGTTTTGGCGGAGTGTCTCCAGCCCGTTGATGTAGACGGCGATTCCGTCATCATATTTGACCCGCAACTGGAAGTTGTAGAATACCGACGGATCCGGGATGTTGACCGTGGTGCGGAAATAGGTGGTGGGGAATTTGGCCGACGGGTCGGGGCCAAAGCCGATAACCTTTCCGGATCCTTCGCCGTCACCGCCGTAACCCAGCTCGGACGGGCCGGACGGCCACTCCGAATCGTCGAAGCCCCGTGCCCGCCATTCGGTGCCTTGATCGGAGCCGTCGTCAAGGTATTTCCAGGTGTGTCCGGTGGAGAGGAAGGTAATCGGATCGGGGCCCCCGGCGTCAAAGGAAGCAACTCGCGCATCCGGGTTCGGCGCACCACCGGGCAGGCGAGGGTCGCTGCCGTCAACTGTGTAATAGATGGTGTTGCCATCGGTGGCCATTGTCACCGGGGTTGATGGAGACACCGATCCGCCTTGCTGGCTGAAGACCGGCGCGATAATGTTGGGATACATTCCCGCCGACTTGAAACGGCTGATCATGGTCTTCGTCAGGCCGGGGAAATGGTTGTTGATGAGGTTGTTCTGGTACGACTCCCACGACGCCGGTTCGCGGAACAGGTTGCCCCAGCGCGCGGCCTCGGAGAGAAAGCCAAGCCGGGCCTCATCGACACGCCGTTTCAGCCGGTCGATGTTTTGGGCGGGGGTCAGTGCCCCGTTGTTGAAGAAATGTTTGTGAATGCGGTCGGCGAGCAGGATCGAGTACTCCTTTCCGCCCTGGCCGGAGCGCATCCGGGACATGACGCTGTAAGGCCCGGCGTGGCTGGCAGAGTGCCCCGGGTTGCGCAAAAAGCCGTCGGCATCCTTCATCATGAACTTGAACGAAATCCCACGGGCTTCCGAGCCGAATGCCCGGAATTCGCTTTCTGAGTTGCCGCTGACCCACAACAGCATGAAGTCGATGATGTTGGCGATGTCGATGTGGTCAGCCGCATTGATGAACGGATTTGGCCGGGAAAGAAGCCGCTTGGTTTCGCTCCAGAATTGGCCGGAGCCGTCGTAGACCTGCTCGTCATTTCGGAAATTGTCGTTGGCGTTCACCGCCTCATAATCCTCCTCCGATCCGCCGAAGTAGCTCGAGGCCATGTCCGCGCTCCACCGCTCGCGCAAATGGTATTGCCCCCAGTAAAGACCGTTCAGGTAGACATGCACGAATCGGCCGTGCGGGGCGATGTTGCCCATGTCCAGCATTGAGTCGTCGGCGAACCGGTTCGACATGTAGGCGCCCCGCGAGCGCATATCGTGCGACCCGCTGCGCAGGTTGATCGCGTCGAACTCCCGCGCGGGAGGGAAATGTTTGTAGTGGAAGCTGTCAAAGATGGGGTATCTCAACTTGCCCACCCCGAACTTTTGCCGGAAGGCAACCCGGAAGCTTTTCTTGCGAAAATTCGTGTAGCGTCCACCGTAGTTGCTCAACCCGGCATTTTCCTGGAAGCCGGGAGTGCCGTCCGGGAAGATCATCTCGATCGAGGCCGGATGTTCCTCCCGGATGTTCCGCCCGCCCTCGTTCAGGAACGCGGTGTTCGAGGTGACGAGCGAGATGGTCGGCACCGCCTCCAGCGACGCGGCCATCCTCGGGCCGTGGACGCCCGACTGGGTGATGGCGGCGCGCATTTTCGGCTGGGTTTTCACGTCCGCCGGGAACAGGTAGGTGTGGGTGGCGATGTTGGTCGGCTTGAAACCGTCCCGGTGGGCCATGGCGCGGACGACCGTGGTGCCCCTGATCCGGATCGGGCCGGAGTAGATTTTCCCGCGGTCCCTGCCCGGTGCCGTGCCGTCCAGGGTGTAGCGGATCTCGGCATCGGCCATCTCCGTGGAGATGCGGACGTCGAAGGGAGCCTTAAAAAAACCGCGATCAATGCTGAATGTCGTGTCGCTCACAAAGCCGTCAAAGGTGTCGCCATTGAAGGTTCCCGGCGTGGGGGTTCCCAAAAAACCGGGATCACCGATGGAGGGGTCGGTGATGCGTACAGCGTGCAATTCCGGGGTGATGAGCATGTCCGAACTCGTTATGCTTGTGTTCAAGCCTTGGATCGCCAGGACATTGGCGCCGTTGGTCAACAGGTCAGCGTGGGCGGTAATGTCGAACGCCTTGAGGGTGGTGGCATCTCCGTCGGCGTGGTTGCCGGTGGCTGTGGAGTTCCAGACGGTTTTTGACGGGGCGTTCGCGCCGGCAACGCGCACGCCGTTGAGGAACGCGGCAAAGCCGTCGTCGTATTTCATCTTCAGGGTGAGATCGGAGATCGAGGCTGCATCGGCCACTTCAAACGGGATGCGAAGGTAAAGGCTTGTGTTGATGTTGTTGAGCAGGTCGCCGAGGTTGCCGTCCGCGCCGAATTCCGGGACGTAGGTGCTGCTTTCATCGTAGCCGACACCGGTCGCGACTTTTTTCCAGCCGGAGTCATCAAAGCCGATTCCGGTCCAGGTCGTGCCGAGTGACCCGTCCCTTGGCACCAATGCCTTGGCTGAGACTCCGCTCTGGATCAGGATGGCCGGTTTCGTGTTGCCGGTCTGCATCAGGCCATACGATACATCCTCGAACTGGGTCGGCAACGGGCTTTGCGGGGTGCCAAACTCGGCGATGACGGTGATCCCATCCGGGGCCACCAGCGCGAGATATTCCCCATCCTTGGCGAGGTTGAAATTTGTGTGCAACTCCGAGCCGGCGACGCTCCTGTTTTTTCCGGATGCGTAGACGATAAGAAAACCGCCCGCCGGGAGTTGAACGGCAGGAAACCGCCACCGGTTCAAGGCCTCCTTTTCGTCGGTGAGGTGAGAGCCATCGAGGTCAACGCTCTCCGGGCCGGAATTGAAAATCTCGATCCAGTCCGAGGCGTCGCCATCACTGTCCAGTTGCGAGCCACCATTGTCCGCTAGAAATTCCGTGATATGGAGGCCGCCATGCATGTGCGTGAAAGCGCACAGTCCAAAGGCAATTAGTGCGCCCACTCGTGTAGTCAGGATGGTGGTGGACCATAAATTCATCTGTTGTGTTTTGCGTGGTTTAAACCGTGATGGCTTTTGGGCGTTTGGTTGGCTCTCTAAAACCTTATTCTGTTACAGTAAAAGACCAGCGGATCAACTCCTGACGGTCTTTGATCAGGATTCCCTCTTTCAGTAAAACCGGTGCAGCCCAAGTAGGCTTATCGGCTACATTGTATTCTGCAATTTTTTTCGACTCGGCTCCACTTGCTTCCATAATTTGCAAACTTCCATCGTCGAACAGCGTTAATATGTGTCCGGGCAAGGATAGAAAGGTTGCGTTTTGTCCCGCGCGACTGGGACCCTGCCAAATGATGTTGCCGTTTTTGGTGTCGATGCAGAACAGTTGTCCTAGGCTGTGATGTGTCATGCCATAAAGTTGACCGCGGTTGATGACTGCTGTGCTCATGTCGAGGGAGGCCCGTTTTTGATGCCACTTCTCGGTAACGATCCATTTAACCCCCTCCAAGTGTGGGTGAATGCTTCGGAGCCCGCGGTTTTCCCCACCCACCAAGATATGCCCGTCATGGATCGTTGGGGTGGGCATGTTTTGATCCGTTCCCCGGTGGGGCAAATGATACTTCCAGAGTTGTCGTCCGGAATTGATTTCAACTCCCTGTAAATCCTCGTGATTCCATTCGATGATTTGGCGCGTACCTTCGAGTTCAGCATAAAGCGGCGAGGAATAGGAGGCACCTTCCTTACCGTTTCGCCAGATTTCATT
>CAZTAB010000355.1:0-3642 GCA_964611475.1 uncultured Verrucomicrobiota bacterium
CCTCGGTGTGAATATCGGTCGATCGTTTGAAGGGGACGATCAAGGACACGATGCAAGACTGCGGTCGGTGGATCGGGGGGTGGGACTTTAAGATGGTTCTTTCCGGTGAAGAGGCCACAGGCCTGTGGCGACGGCACTCTCTTACGATTCCAGCATCTTCCACCTTTCGGTCGATATCAACTGTGATCACCCTTCAAAGGGCAAATTGTCGGTCCGGGCCTTTCGCCCAAGGTATCCCCCGTGATGCCGCAGTCCGAAGTCCTGGCGTGTTACCCCTTTCAAGTCCATGAGCGCGAGCGCGAGCGCGTCGCCGATGGCTAGCATAACGATAATGCTTGCCGTCGGTGTGAGTCCGAGCGAACACGGCTCTTCCGGTATTCCCATGTCGAGGACAATGTCGCTCAGGTCCCGCAAGCGGGAGTCGGGGTGGGACGTGATGCCAATGATGGTTTGGAGGCCCAAATGCCGGGTCAATTGCAGCATTTCGATTACTTCGAGGGACTTCCCGCTGGTGGAAAACGCGATGAGACAGTCGCGGTCGTCTACCAGGCCCAGATCCCCGTGTGCTGCTTCGCCCGGATGCACGAAGGCCGATGGGGTTGCGGTGGAGCAAAGTGTTGCCGCGAATTTTTGGGCAACGTGACCGGCCTTTCCGACCCCAGTGGCCAGGACCTTTCCTTCGCACGCTCGCATGGCAAGGACCGCTCGTTCGAATTCGGGCGTGATGCGAATTGAGGAAATGGCTGCGGCCTCCCGGGAAAGGACTTCCGAAATCCGGCTCTTGATATCCATCTTGGTGTCTATCGATTCTCGTGGTTCAATGCCTTCCCGTTCCGTTGTGAATCGTGCAGGAAGACAACTGGCGATCGTGCGGATTTTCGTGGATGTGGGCGGATCACCAAGCACAAAAGAACAAAATTCGCGCAAAATCCCCGGAGCCAGGGCAGCTTTCCCAATCCTGAGTCGGCGTGATTTTCGATCCCAATGCCATAAAGCGCCGGGCTTACGGCTCGAAGCGTGACCGATCCATCTTGTGTTGTGGCCGTTGTGCTACAGAGCGTCCTGCACCGAACCCCAAGCCTTTTTCCCTTAACTCAACACCCATTCTGCCGGTTTGTTTCACCAGCCCGATCGAACCTGCTCTGCCGGTTACAGGTCATTGGGCGGGGGGCAGGTCCGTTTGGATCATCTCATCCGGTACAACAGCGTGATTCCCAGCATCAGGAAGGCCGCATTCGGGGTCCAGGCCGCTACGATGGGCGATAAGCTGCCGCTTTTGCCAAAGCTCACGAAGAAAATGACGAATGCGTAGTAGACGAAAAAAAAGGTAATCGAAAGAAAGACGCCAAGAAACGCCCCGTGGCGCCCCGTTTGCCCGCCGGTGGGGATACCCACGAGGGTCATTACAAGGCAGGCCCACGGGATGGCCAGTCTGTAATGAAGGTCAGTCAGGTACCTTGCCTGGCCCCGTTTTGACAAATTCGGACGCGCATTCACGAATGTCGCAAGGTCCCTGGCGGACATAAAAGTCTGTTCCTTGCGTATGCCTGCGAGAAAATCCTTGGGGGTTTCGGAGAGCCCCGGGATCTCCATGGCCCGTCGTTCGGCGGGCCTGCCCATCGGGTTGCTGTCCTCATCGTACTGCTGAATGGTCATGTTTTCAAACCACCACAAATCATCCATCCACGCGGCTGATTTCGCGTTATATTCGGTTTGGTAACTGCCATCCTCCCGTTCCTGAATGATCTGTACGTCATTCATCTCGTAGGTGATTTCGTTGAATTGCCCAACCAGCCAGATCCGGTGCGCCACTTCGTTCTTCAGGGGGTGGTTTCGGACCAGGTGAAGGTCCGGAGTTTCACGAAATTTCAACCCGCGAATGAATTGGTCACACCAGTATGCATTCTTCGGCCCAATTTTTTCGTTGACGTAAAAAAAGATCCCGGTGAATAGAAGTCCGACGACGACGAAGGGAACAAGGAGCCGGTACAGGCTCACCCCGCTTGCTCGCATGGCCGTCAGTTCGTTGTTCTTGGTGAGCTGCGAAAGGCTGTAGAGAACCGCGAGCAGGAGGGCAGGCGGGAAAATGTGCTCAAGCCGGGTTGGCACTAGCATGGCGTAGAACTTGAGCACCTCGGTCGGGCTGCTGCCTGCCTCCACGAACTGATCCATGTTCCCGAACAGATCGAGAATCACGGCGACCAGCATGAATCCCAATAGGCAGTAGCAAAGGGGAACAAGCAACTGCCGCAGCAAGTACTTGTCAATCAACTTCATGCACTCGGAACCCTAACTGGGTGCCAGTCTATCTGGCTACCCGCAATCCATAAATTTCAGGAGAATAATACTGGTCAGGTTAGATTGTAGATTCCACGGTCCACGCGCTCACATCGATCGATCCGGCTGAGAACATCGAGGATGAATCCCGCGCCCTTGCGGCTCCCGACCTTCACGTGGTCGTTGAACCGGCTGGTGACCGTCCGGTAATGAACCGGAAGTTCCGAATGCTCCATGATCTCGATGACCAGCGGTTCGACAGAAGAGGTGTAGAGGAAGTAGCGTTCATCGACCGATGCGCCGATCAGGGGATGATGATCCGCGACCACGCCGGTGGCCCTCCGGGTCATGTCCGGGCTGGTCAGTTCCTGGACCGGGTCGAGTGTTTGACAGAGGGAGTCGAGGGAGATCGGTTGCCGGGATTGCGCAAGGTTCTGCAGGAAATGGTTTTCCACCCGTTCAATGGTGCCAAGCGAGAGGGTGCTGAAGAAGGCGTTCCGGAATAGAATTCGGCTGCCGCCCAGGTCGCTGAGGAGTAGGAGGATGGCCGCCGGATTCAACTCACGGACGACATCGTGGTGTCGCAGTCCTGCAAGTTCCTGCGTCCCGATGGTCTTCGACCGCTGGTCGATGAATCCCTCGAAGAATGCGTAAAACGGCTGCAGGCATACCGCAGCCATCCGGCTTTTAAGTTTTCCCTTGCCGATTTCTTCCACCTGCCGGATCCGTTCCCGGGTCTTGTTCTCCCGGTTCCCTATATCCTGGAGCGTGACCCAGTTTCTGTACGCCTTGAGTTCCGGCTCGTGGAATCCATAGCGTGCCGACAGGACACTCGACTGGTGAACGTCGAGGAAGATGTCAAGGACCTCCTGGATCGAATGGAACCACTGGTTCGACTTTTCGATCCGCCGGGACAACTTGAAGAAGTCACTGATCTGGTCCAGCGAGACTCTACCCAGACTGCGGACACGAAGGAGATCCTGCTGCGACCACTGGCGCAATTGCCCCACCGTTGTTACATCCACCGCGCGAACACTGGTGATCACGCGGGTTGGCAGACCTGCTTCTTCCACCGGCCAGCTGTCGATTTGCTCCCTTGAGACGGGGTCAACAGTAAACATTGTTTCTCCCCTTCTGTTTCGCCCGGTCGTCAGCGACGACGACTGGAGATTAATTGCCCCACTACTTATTATTTAACTTTTACACACCAAGGCGCAGCTGTCAAGGATTTTGACTTTTTCCCCCCCGGCAATTTTCATGCAGATTTTGCCTCCGATCATCCGGTTTGACGACACCGCTCCCTTCCTGTACTTTACCCGCCTTTTGTGTCCGGATGAACTGTTTTTTCGGCTCGGGACCCCCTGT
>CAZTAB010000356.1:0-2235 GCA_964611475.1 uncultured Verrucomicrobiota bacterium
CCCCCCCCTCCCCCCCTCCCCCCCCCTCCCCCCCCCCCCCCTCCCCCCCTCCTTTTCCCCCCCCCTTCCCTCCGCCGCCCCGGCGCTCGCCCCCCCATCCGCAGACTCACCACCTGCACTTGTGAAGTCTCATTTCGTGGTGACCTGAAATGCTCCGAGATCCGGGCGCGATGCGGGACGATCCATGCTGGCAAGGTCGGTGGGGCAGTTCGGCAGGGTCCGGCCAGCAGAGCGGGCGGGGCTCTCGAGCCGCAGGCGAAGGTCCCCATTTTCCCGGTCGACAAAATGCGGGTCTGCTTCGAGGTTGTGTTTGCCGTACGTGCGGTAGTGGCGGTGCCACGAGGCATCCTCTTCAAACAAATACTGGAAGTCCGGTTGCGTGACGTTGAAAAAGAGGTTGTAATCAGCGGCCAGTAACCGGGCTGATGGCTGCCCCTTGTCGCCGGCCATGCGCTTGTACATGGCTGCGTTCCAGTCTGCCACGGGGTTGGCCATGCCATGGCCGTAAACGAAGATGCCCGGGCCGCGCCGCTTATCGGCGGCCAGAATGTTGTTGAACACGTGGGCTTGGGTCCCTCCCTCCAGGCAGATGGGAAGAACTGAATCGGCGATTGTGTTGTGCACGATCCAGTTGCCTGGTCCTGCCGTGCCGTAAGAGTGGGAGGACAGCCAAACGCCGACCGCCGTATGGGTGATCACGTTGTTGCGCATCAGGTGATCGGTGCCGTTGACGCGTACGCCGGCCCACTCCGCCCGCTCGATGCGGTTGTTCTCGACGACGGTGCGGGAGCCGCCGCGAATGTAGACACCGGTGCCGTACCCGCGATACCCGTGCCGCATATCGTGGATATGATTACCACGCACAATGTTGTCGCTGGTCTTGACGTGGACGGCATGATTGCAGTCGGAAAACTTGTTGCTTTCGATCAGGATATAGGCTGGCGGATCCCCCTGGGCCCCGACGCCGAGCTGGAGGCCGTACATGTACCCGCTGAAGTGGTTGCCACGAACGATCCAGTGGTGATTCGCCTCGTGAATGTTCAGGCCCTCGTTGACGGCGTAGTAGCCGCCATAGGGGCGCTGGATCCGGCAGTCCTCGATACGATTCCGATGGGCACTCGGCCCCGGCGCGGAAATGGCCCGCAGCCACGCCGTGCGCTCAGTCAGGTTCGTCCGTGCGGGAGGTGGGCAGTCGATCAGCCGGCATCGTCGCAACACGCTGTCACATGCGTCTTCGCCGAACACAAGCGCGGGCGATGGGCAGCGCCGGAAGGTCAATCCCTCGATGATGACGTGACTGGCTCCCTCGAGTTTCCACGAGGTCCCGCTGATCACCGGCTCATGGCCCTCGGCGTTGCGGATGACGATTGGCGCATCAGGGGTGCCGCGGTCGCTAAGCCGCACGGGCTGATCATATGTGCCTGAGGCAAGGGAAACGACATCTCCGCCTTTGAGCTGACCGGCCAGGGACGCCACATGGCGCAACGGGTCCTCGATGGTTCCGGAGGCGCCGTCGCGGCCGTTGACGCTGTCCACGTGATAGTCTGTTCCCCAAGCGACGCGGAGCGAAATGGTCAGGCAGGCTACAAGGCCCGTTAGCTTGCGTTTCGGATTCTTCATTGCTTCATCCCCCATGTATATTCTCGGGGGGGCGGAAGGAATTGGAAAGGGGAAAGAAGAGGGGAATCCCCTGAACGAGGGCTGCGGCTACTTTGAGAAGTTCGCCCAAGGATGTGCGGCATCTCCCGTTGCTGAAAGATAGCCCGGGGCACTCACGATGGGTCCAGCAGTGTCATTGGACTCCAGTTCGTAATTGGTTTCATTTTCCACGCAGCTGTTTTTCAAGAATAAGTTATCGGTGGTGGTGAGTGTTCGAATTCCATAGGTTGCTCTGTCTCCTGTCGTGCCCCAAATCCCCGATGTCTATCTTTCCACTGCCTGCTTTACCACATCCACAATTCTATCCACCGGTGTTTCAAAGGTCTGCACATCGCCGTTCGCCCAGTGAACGATCACTTTGACGGGGTCGCCGCGACTGCCAAGGCCGAAATGTACGGCGAGGTCATTTTGATTTCCTTCTCCGGTACCTCCCTCAACCTGGCGGACCCATCTCCAGGGCCCTGCGCGAACCAGGATGCGTGCACCAATCGATCCGCGGTTTGCGTCCGGGCCTCCGTCCAGTCGAAGTTTCAGCCAGTGATTTTCGTTTCCGAGGTTTTGGAACAGCCTGCCGCC
>CAZTAB010000357.1:0-3269 GCA_964611475.1 uncultured Verrucomicrobiota bacterium
CCGGATTCGCTCGTGCTGACGCCACTGTGGACGGAACTGCACATGCGTGTAGCCCACGCGCTTGATTTCGGCGAGATCTTCCTCCCACTCCTCCGGCAGCGGCGTGGGCGCGCGATGGTACTGAGTACCGTACGGGAAAAACGCCAGCTGGCCTTCAAAGGTCATAGACTTGTTCATGAGTCAGGACCCAACCATTTTTTGACGGGAAGATCAATCATTCTGCCGTCCCAGCCCGCGCAGTCCACCAACACCGTGATCGGCTGGCGCCAGGACAGGAGTTGGTGGGGCGTCTGGGAGGCAGGCAGGGAACCGTTCACCGCGTGGGTCACCCAGAGTAACGTGACATTGGTGGTCGGAACACGAACCAAACACCAGCGGGAGAACCGTGTTCTATGAAAAATTCAAGCATCATCATCCGGTGACCCACTCTACGTTTTGACAAAACCGTAGCACCGCAGAATACATTCCTTTATAGAGTCAGAATGAAAAAACTTCTTTTCGGACTCATCTTGCTCACGGCTTTTCCCGTGGCACCATCCTCCAGCCTGGGAGCGAATCTCTCGATTGGGGAAAACGCTGCCGCTGATCTTCGTGAGGGAACCTTCAAAATCATCCTACATGGTGAAAGCGGTGTCTCATATTATCTGCGGACCTCTTCGGGGCTTGATAATGAATGGTCACTGATGGAAACCGATCCGGATCCGTTTATAGGGAATGGCGGAAATCAAGGTATCTCCGTTTCTTCCGAAACCGCCTCATCTGCCTCCTTTTATTCCATGGAAAGCAGATTTGAACGAAGGGCTCGCCTGTTTATTGAAAACTACAAGCGCCAGCTGGAATCCGGCGGGCCCGCCATACTTGCCGTAGATGGAGCTCAAGCACAGAGTTCGATCACAATTGAGGAAGATCGGGCGAACGATCAAATGGTCATCACCGCCAATGGGGTTCCCAATTACATTCCAAAGATTTTAGGCGTGGATGTGACTGATGGATGGCGGTTTGCCGGGGATACTGGCATATCATTTTCAAGCCTGAAGCTTTCGGAAGAAAACCTTGGCTCGACGGGAAACAACAACCCCAACGGCATTACGGTTGCAGAAGAAATTTTTCGAATTCCCCTGCAGCCTGTTTTCAACAACCAGCCGAGTGACACCCCCCTGGGGACTGTGGGCGTGGCCGTAAACGGTATTCCCATATACAACCCCTTCGAAAACCCACACCAAGGTTGGGCATATGGACGTCTATTTTCAGGTTGCTGCGGGCATCCACAAAGAAATGGCGTGTATCATTACCACAAATATCCCACGTGCCTTCAGCTACTGACCGGGAATAATTCCCGTACAGAAAAAGAAAAATGTGACGAGATCGATGCTCTGCTTGCAAATGGAGGACACTCTCCTTTATTGGGTTTTGCACGTGATGGATTCCCCATTTACGGACCGGTTGGATGGGCGGACTCAGGACGCATTACCAAGTTGCTTCAAAGCGGATATACAGGCAGCGACGACTCTTTCGGCAATCCACGTTACATAACTTCCAGCGGCGACCTCGATCAATGCAACGGGCTGACTTCACCCACCCCGGAATTTCCCGAAGGCATATACCACTATGTCATGTCTATCGAATCTGACACCGATGGCAGTGTGTATCGATATATAAACCCCTACTTTGGGTACGACATCCGGGGCGTATTGGAAAAACACGACCTTTCCCCTCCGGGATGGGATGACGACACGTCCTATCTGCGTGCGCTTCAATCAGGATTCGATATCAATGGGATAAGTGTGTCTGGCACGGACAGCTTCGATACCTTTTATGATTTTATTATAGGACTTCGCGAAGCACTAAGCTCGGGAGGCATGCCGGAGGTGGCCGAGGGATTCGACACCATGAAAATACAGTATCCGGCAACCATCCGAACCTACCGGGGAAATGCCTCGGGGTGACCTATCGCATAGATGGCCTCAACATCTTCCATGCTGTATCGCAACCCCCTTCACCCGGAAGAACGAACAATGCTGCCGGAACAGGAATGCCCCCCGGCAAGCACCAGCTAGGGCCACACCGGGAAAAACTGTTTTGACAGGGTCCGTCCTGCGGACACGAGTTTCTTGCATGACAAGTTGCCCAGGTTTACCAAGCTTCTCTCGCAGCATGATTCCCGAGGTAAATTCAACAATTCGCTCCTGGACTCGCGCATTCGCGGCGTGAACAATTCCGTCACCGCAGCGGCGGAGGAAATCATTGGTCAAATCCGGCCGGCGGAAGAAACGATTGGCGGCGAAATCCGGGGGACGCAGCCCGGTTCTCCAAGCCAACCGGCTTACAGCTCTAATGTTCACGTCGCAAAAGGAAACACCCAGGCCAGCCCCTCCGCCCACTACGCTGTATTCAAAAGCAACCGCCGAAACGCCTCAGGCGGCGCGGTTTCCTCTTCGATGGCGGCGCGAATTTTCTCACGGGTGCGGGAAAGAAGCTTCTTGTCCCCGGTCCGGTCGTTCTGCTGATCGACGTCTTCCCGGGCGAAGAGCTGCGGCTGCATTTGTTGCGGCTGATTAAACCCGTAATCACGGCGGTAACGCCACACGGGCATGTCCACATCCGGCATAAAGCGGTCGGCCTCCGCGTCGGATGCCGGCCGCGAGCGCTCGATATTGGTCCCGTACCAGTAGGAGGGCTGTTTTTCATTGTCAAATCCACTGAAGAAGGTCACCTCGTCATCCACCCAACAGGCACCATGGCCGAAGGTCCCATAAAGCACACCATCCCGCACCCCCTGCCGCTCTCCTCGCACCACAGGCAACAGGGATCGCCCGTGCGGACACCTGTACTCCAGGTCGCCCAGCACGTCCAACATCGTGGCGTTCAGATCAACCGCGGTTGAATATGCATCGACCCGCCGGGGGCCGTTGGCCTCCGGATGGCAGATGATAAGCGGGATGTTGGCGTGGCTGTTCCAGTGCGGGTAGCTCTTGCCGTACCGACCACGCTCCCCCAGCTCGTGCCCATGATCGGTAGTGAAGATAACATCCGTGTCATCCCACAGGTTCCGGCGGTCCATCACATCGAGCAGCCTGCCAAGGTGATGATCCATCATGGTGAGGCTCCCGGCGTACTGCTGCCGAAGATACTCGATTTCCACTCCCGAGTTTCCCTCGAAAAATGCCTTGGCGCTGTCCATCCACTCGTAGGGAGGAACGCAGGTCAGGTCATCCCGGGCCGGGCCGTACATCGAGCGGTTTGGCTCCGGATTCCACCACGGCTCGTGC
>CAZTAB010000358.1:0-13013 GCA_964611475.1 uncultured Verrucomicrobiota bacterium
CCAATCTCCAATTCGCCACCGCGATAGGCGTCAATCACCTCGTCACCGGCGGAGATCGTGAAGTCCTCGTACCGGGTCAGGACCGGATTGAACGTCGATACTTCCTTGGAGCACTCGGCAATGAGGATTTTCATTCTTCTCAAGGTGTGGAACAATAACGACTGGGTTTTGGCTGGACAGTTAAAAAAACCGATTTTAGTTTGAGTGCGACTGCAGTCAAATCGGCTTATTTTACTATAATTTTTTGATATTTACCCCGGTAGCTCATCTGGACAGAGCGACGGATTCCTAATCCGTAGGTAGTGGGTTCGAGTCCCGCCCGGGGTACCAGGCCGGAATTCCCGCCTGACTTTCGAGGAAGAATGAGTGGTCGACTAGTAGTCCTGCGCGCTGTCGGCAGTCACGATCTCGAAGTAGGTATCAAACCATTCACGGGGTGTTTCGGGTTCGGCGTCCACGTCGGGCAGGTCGTAGCGCGGCGTGACGGCCATCAACAGGATACCCCGGTCGAAGAGGTCGACCGACGTCATCCGGTGGTCCGAACCATGGGCGATCACCAACGGCGGCAGGCCATCCGGGAGCCCATCCAACTCGTCCGGCCCGGCAAACAGCCCGCCGACCATCGACACGATCGCATCCACGTCGGGATGCGTTTCGCCCACCTGGATATACTGATCGATAGGTAATCCGATCATTTCCATCATCATGAAATCAGGGGAACCCTCCCCCATCTGGACCTCTTCCTCGGCAGACACGGTGACGCCACCTTTTTTCAGCGCCTTGGAAAACGCGGCATGCATTTTCTCCAGAACAGGGCTTTTCACTTCCTGGCTATGGCGCACCAATACGACGGTCTTTCCCGCCCCCAGGAAGTTCGCGGTTTCCTCGCCAGCCACAGCACCGAGCCCCTCGAACCGGCCGACATCAACCTTCGCCTGCCTGCCGCCAGATCTGAAAATTGAAATGAGGCTGATGAGAATGACTACAATTGCGATCCCCATAACGATGGGGGCCTTTTCCCGGCTTACATTGATCCCTGGCATGCTTCAGTCTCCTTACCTGCACGAATCGCTACAACTTCGCTGGGAAAATAACAGTTGCCGGGATGTCCAGCAAGCAGCATCCGGCCCCATGCCCCCTGTTCCGGACGAATCCTAGGAATTCCACCCATTTTGGATCCAACAGAAAATCACATGGGCGGCAGTTCCCAGATCGCCTGGAGGGAGGAAAGGCCTCCGTCAACATAGATCATGTTCCCGGTGATGTAGCGGGCTGCATCCGAGGCGAGAAAGACGGCCGCACCGCCACAGTCCTCGATCTCCCCCACTCTTCCCATCGGAACCTGTGCGTTGAACAGCTTCTCTCCCTGCGGCTTCCTCTCGAAACTTCCATGCACGAAGGGGGTCCGAATAAGCCCGGGAGCAACCCCGTTGACCCGGATGCCCCGCTCAGCGAGTGACACCGCCATTGACTTCATCAGCATGAGGATCGCGCCCTTCGACGCATCGTACAGCACGCTCTCGTGCTCTGCCTGGATGCCGTTGGTCGAACCGACACAGATGATGCAGGCATCGTTGTCCCTCTTCCCCACCAGGTGGGCGAACTCCAGCGACGCAAGGAAGTATCCCCGGACGTTGAGATTGAAGGTCTTCTCATAGTGCTCCTGGGTCAGGTCCATGAAGGGGACATCGAACAAGCTCCCGGCATTGTTGACCAGGCAGTCCAGCCCGCCCAGCCGCTCGCGCGCGTCCCCGACGCAGGCCCGCGCCTCCCCGGCGTCAGACATGTCGAACTGGCTAAACTGGCACAGCCCGGCGCCCTCGAAACGGCTTCGAACATCGTCGGAGGGTTCCTTGCGGGCGCTCACGACCACATGGGCCCCGGCGCGCAGCATGGAATCCGCAATACCCTCGCCGACCCCGTAGGTCCCGCCGGTCACCAGCACCTTGCGCTCTTTCAATCCAATCATATTATTTATCCTCCGTTCAGGTTCTATTCTTGCAAACCTTCGCCGATCCACCTAATCGATACGTTGGATCCGCCGCCAGGATCAATCCCGTTCATGCATCGATTTACAAACATCCGAATCGTGTCGCCGACAAGCATCCTGGACCGGGACTTGCTCGTCAACGAGGCAGGCCGTATCGAGGCGATGCCGTTGCGGGGAGATCAGATATCCGATGTGACCGTCACGGACGGCAACGAGGCCCTTGCCTTTCCGGGCATGCTGGACCTATTGACCCATGGATACGGGCACCATTTCTACGGGGATGCCGAAACGGGCGCACTACGCGAGAATTCAAAGACGCTGCCGCGGCACGGAGTCACCGGATTCGTGCCGTCATTCCTTTCGCAGGCTCCGGATCAGCTGCTCAACATCCTGCGGCGCCTGGCGGAGCAGTCCACGGACGCGGACGGAGCGCGCATTCTGGGTATCCACAGCGAGGGGCCGTGCCTCAACGCGCCCGGAGCCCACGACGCCGACCGGCTAAGCCACCCCAGCACGAAACTCGCCGCTGACATGATCGACGCCGCCGGGGGATTCCTCAAGATCGTCACGCTGGCTCCCGAACTTCCCGGCGGGCGGACATTCGTGGACGCGATGGTCCGCGCCGGCGTCAGCCTTCACATGGGCCACTCCCTGGCTTCGCCCGGACAGGTCGTGGAGTTCGCCGACTGGGGTGTGCAAGGAGTGACCCACATGTTCGACGTTTTCTTCCCCGCGGAGGTGAATGAACCGGGTCTATATCCCATGTCCCTTGCCGACGCGGTGATGGCGGAGCCACGCCTCTGCATGGGATTAATCTGCGACGGCGTGCACACGCTGCCCCTGCAGGCCCAGCTGCTCACGCAACTGCCGCCGGACCGTCTCTTCCTCGAGACCGACTCGATGAAATCCACCGGCCTCCCGCCGGGACGATTCGAGCTGTATCCTGGCACCTGGGCCCGCACCGCGCCCGACGGATGCATCCGGCTGGAAAGCGGGGGACTCGCCGGCTCGATCCTCACCTCCGACCTGGGCCTTCGCAACCTGATCGATTTCTCCGGGATCGACCTGCCCCGCGCGTCGCACGCCGCCTGCCTAAACCCCGCCCGGCTGCTCGGGCTCGACGGGGACCTGGGTAGTCTCGAGGTCGGCAAGCAGGCGGATCTCGTGCTGCTGGATCCGGAGGATCTTGCAGTCCGCTCGACCTACATCGCGGGAGAAGTGGTTTTCACCCAGCCTACTTCTCCACCGGAACCACGATCCCCCGCATGATGATGTTCTGCGCGAAAAGGAATACCGCGAAGGTAGGGATCGCGGCGATGATCAGGGATGCGAACGTGATCCCCATGTGACTTCGAAGCTGCAGCTGGTACAACGTCGGCATCAGGGTCCACATTTTCTCGTCCTGGCAGATCAGGAGAGCGAACATGAAATTGGAATAGGCCGCGGTGAAGGCCATCAGGGCGATGTAGGCAAGCACCGGCTTGGACAGGTTCATGGTCAGCTGCCAGAAAAGCACCCATTGATTTGCCCCGTCGATCTCGGCGCACTCATACAATTCCTTCGGCTGTGAGTCGAAAAACCCCTTCAGGATAAAGATCAGGTACCCGTTGGCCAACCCGGGAAGGATCAGGGCCCAGAAGGAGTTCAGCATGTTGAAATTCCGCAGCGTCAGGAATACGGGGATCTGGGTGACCATGGGCGGGAAGGCCATGGTCACCATGAGAAACAGGAGGATCTTGTACGTCGAAGGCAACTGGAAACGACTCAGCGCATACGCCGCCATGGGGTTCACGATAAGCGCCGCCAGAACCGCCAGGCTGCAATAGATGACCGTGTTCATGAGCGCGTGCCCGTTCAACAGCATGTACTCGATCACGGTCTTGTAGTTCCGCAACGCAAACTCGGTTCGCAACGAACCCCGGTTCCTCAGAAATTCGCGGTAGTGCAGCTGCCTCTGCGGAAGCTGGATCCCGGCGAAGTCAACGAAGCCCGTTCCCAGTGAACGATTCAGCGCCTCCACGGTCTCGTACCGATCGGCGAGATAGTCTTCGAACCGGAAATCCAGGCTGTCGACGTAGATGTATTCGAGCGGCAGACGATGCAGTTCGCTGTTTTCCGATTCCCTCCATCCCCGGAGAAAAGCGGTCCAGTCCGATTCCGCAATGCCGGACTGCAGGGGATCATCGAACAATGGAACGGACTCGAAGCCTGGATACTCCGTGCCGCAAACCCGGTTCAATGCGTCGATGGAAAGGTACTTGGCCTGCAGGAACCTCCGGTACGGGACCACGGCCTCTTCGTCCGCGCGAATCCAGAGAATGCTCAACACTTCCCGGACAAACCGCTCCCAGTCCTCCGCTTCGAGCGAGGAGCCCTGCGGTGCCCGGCGCGACAAGCGGATGTCGTCATACGAATCATATGCCGTTCCATGCTTCTCGTTGTATTCCCCGATATGCTTGGTGTACTGCGGCTTCAGGAACATGTTCTTGTACATACCCTCCACGCTGAAATAGAAGCGGTAGAGTTGAGGCTGCCGCTTTTTCAGCTCCCGGTACCGCAATGCCAGCGGCTCGTCGGAGATTCGCCGGATACGCTCCAGGGGGATCTGCGGGTCGATGAAGACGGACTGCCAGTTGTCGGCATGCATCTGAAGCTCACGGTTCGCGACCTCCAGGTCGCCGTCAAATTCCTCTTTCAGGTCATGAATCAGTTCGCGCAACAGGTGCATGATCGATCCGCGCGTTGCCGCCTGCCGCAGGAACCCGACGGTAAAATCGTAGTGGGCATCGCCCAATCCATCCAGGAATGCCTGGTACGCTTCGACCAGCGGTTCGTTCACCGCCTCCGGCGGATCGACTTTTTCAAAGGAGATGATGCTCGCGTCGTACGCAGACTTCAGCATATCCAGCTTCTCGTTGAACAACCCTTCAATATACTTTCGATACAGGAGCGTGTCATCGACGAGGAATCCGGGAACGATTCGAAGCTCCTTCTGATCCACCGCGCTCTTGGTGCTGCCGGCAATCATCAGCGCAAAGGGATAGATCATGGTGATCGCGCCCCCGACCAGGAACAGGTAGATCACGCCGATCAGCAATCGTACGCTGATGTGCTTTCGGCCAACTTTGTGAAGGATCGGCATGGCAGGGTTATTGAAAATTGCCCAAAAAAAAGGATGGGGATTCTGCTTGTTTCGAAACGCGCAGGGTCACCTGCAGAAGCGAAATTTTTTGTCGTTTTCCGATTTTCAATTCTTCTCCCCGGTCGTCCTGAACTCCAGTCTCGCCAGAATCCGCAGCTGGTAGACCGTGAACCCGATCAGCATGGTGGCGAGGACCCAGGCCATGGCGGTGGCCGGACCCATCTTCAGGAACGTAAAGGCTTCGAAAAAGATTTTTAGATTCGCGACCTCCGTGCCCGCGGCGCCGCCGGTCATGGCAAGGATGTTCTCCGCCTGCATCCACGACCCGATGAACACGCCGACGAAGTTGATAATCACCAACGGTTTGAGGATCGGAAAGATGACAAAAAGAATCTTGTCGATAAAGGTCGCGCCATCGATGTCAGACGCCTCGTAAAAATCGTCGGCAATGCCCTTGAGGGCGGCCAAGTAGATGAGACACCCGGGCCCCATCCCCGCCCACACCATGGGGATCACGCACGCGAGCATGGCGGTATTGCTGTCGCTGAGCCAGCGGTACGGCTCCTGCTGTGTATCGAAAAGCCGCGGGGCGAAGTTAACCATGCGCTCCCGGATCGATTCGTCAGGCGGAAACAGGATATCTCCACCCAACCCAACCGATGTGCCGAAGAGAACCAGACCGGCGATACCCACAAGCACCGCGGGAAAATAGGATTCATGGAACCACAACCGCCAGGTAAACGACCACGCTACGTCCAGCAGCATCAGCCCAATAGCGACTTAGGCGAACGCCGGGATAACCATGACCACCTGGTTCAGGATCCCGAAGCTTGTCGGCGTGTAAAACATTTTCCAGAGCAGCATGGTCACCAGCCCGGTAATGACCGCCGGCAGGTAGTATACGGTGCGGAAAAAGAGCGTGCCCACCGGAACCTCCTGGAGAAGAATGGCGAGCACGATCGGCGGAAGAAACGTCAATCCAACGACCAGCAGACTGTACCGCAGCGAATTCCAGACCGACTCCCACCATCCGTTTTCGTCAACGTCCCAGAGCAGGTTGGCGAAATTGTCAACCCACACCCAGGTGGATCCGCCCAGGATGTTGTAGTCCTGGAATGCCATCAGCGTTCCCCGCGCGAGGGGAACGTATTGCCACATCAGGATGGTCAGCACCGCGGGAAGGAGAATGAGGTACGCGAACCAGTACCTGCGGAAGCCCCACGAGGCCGCGGCGGCGTTCTCCGCCCCCTCGATCACGGGAACCCGGAACGCGCGAAAAACCATCCGGAACACGAAAAAGAAAGCGACGAAAATCAGCGCAATCGCAAACCAGGCGGATATTCTTCGCTTCCGCATCTCTTCAGGCGGGACAATGCCGATCATTTTTTCATTCGCCTTCACCGTCCACTTCTGGAGGATGGCCTGGATTGCATCGATGCGCTCCCCTTCGTCCTCCGGAAGTTTTCCATCGATGTAGGCCTGCTCCGCCTCCTGGATTGGATAGGTCATCATGTCGTAGGCGAGGTTGCTCCCCCGCCCATACGGCTCCGGCTTTCCTGTGTTCATCGCGATTTCGAAGGCTTCCGTCCAGCCCGGCGGCGAGAGGCGCACGAGATCCTCGTACCCGTACAGGTTCAGGTAGCGGGGATTCATGAACCGCCCGAATCCTCCTTCCACCATGATCCGCGTCTTCAAGGCCATGGCCTCTTCGTTGTCATAGAAGCGAATGTATTCCCAGGCGGCGTCGCGCACCGCCGGGTGCTCGATGCGGGAAAACAATCCCATCATGCGGCTGTTGAGTTCCGCGCCCCGGTGGCGGACCCCATTTTCATCGGGAAATCCCAGGGGTACCGGAGCGAGGCCGGTGACATCCGGGTTCACGCGGCTGAACAGCTTCTCGTCGATGTAACTCAGCAGCATGCCGATCTTGCCCTCTTCCCACTTGGTCTGGGATTCGACGCCCACGTCCCGGCTGCTGTAGCCCCGTTGCGGGTTGCCATTTGCGCCGCGCCAGGGCTCTGCGATGAGCTTCAGATAAAAATCGAGTGAAATGGCCGAGGCACGGGAATCGAAGGTGCAGCGCCACTCGTCGGTTTCCTTGTCGTACATCATCAGTTCGCCGCCCATGGACCAACAGTACGATTTCCAGTACCAGGATTCGTGTTTGCCGCGCGCGTTCCAGATCCCATAGGTATCTTCAACCGGGTTCGAGATCTTCTTGCACGCATCCAGCATCTCTTCCCATGTCCAGTTCTCGTCCGGGTAGGGTATGTCGTGCAGATCGAAAAGATCCCGGCGGTATAACAGCACCTTCCCAAGGACTCCGCCGTACGGCAGGCACCATACGTGCTCTTCCCCGCTCGGCGCCTTCCTTCGAATCACCGGCCACAGCGTGTGATGGATGCGGAAATCCTGCTCCGCCTCCGTCAGCGCGCCGGGCCCGGCAAGATATCCATCCGCGGGTTTGTCCAACGGATAGAGGAAACCGTTGTCGATGTAGGTGGAGGACTTGCGGAAATTCACGTACAGGACATCGGGCGCCTGCTCGCCGGCAATCATCAGCAGGTCGGTCTCGACCCCTTCCACCCGGATTCCGGTGGCCTGGTACAGGTTGACCTTGACGCGGTCCCAGTCATGCTCGCCGTACGTGGCGGGGTCGGACTCGTACCGGGCCCGGTACCGCTCGGCAAAGATCTCCGGGAAGCGCTCTTTGAACAGCCGGACACCGGCTACTTCACCCCGGTTGAAGGTCGACGTGTCGGACGGCTCCGGCAGGCCGTGGACCTTTACGTGGATAACGGTTCCCTCCGGCGTATCCTCGATCCAACCGGCCGACGCCAGGAACGCCCAGGAAATGAGCGAGAGGAACATGAACGAGGCTGTCGCGCAACGGGGGATCACAACTTGACGGTCTCTCCCGTTCGGACAGACCTGTCCGCCGCAAGCACGATTCGCAGGCTGTTTACCGCGTCGTTCCAGTGGTCGATCAGGTCGAGATCCTCTCGAATGGCCCGAAGAAGAAAGCGCTGCTCACGAGTGCAAAGTTCCTGGTGATCTGGCTCATCCGCCGTGTCCAGGATCTCGTCCTCCCGTGCAAACATCTCCTGATCGTCCAGGGCCCCATGATGAATCTTAAGCGACTCCGTCTTCGCGTGGGACTCCAGGTCGGCAGATCTTGATGCTCCGCCCGCGCTCTTGGCGACAATACTGACGCTCCCCCTGGGCCCGATCACATCCTTCACGAAGAACGCGGCCTCGCTGACCATCGGCCCCCACCCCGCCTCGTACCAACCCACCGACCCGTCGTCGAAGGCGACCTGAAACTGGCCGTAGTTGTACATGCCGTCAACCAGGTCTTCTGTCAGCCTCGCCCCGATCGCGGACACGCGGACCGGCGCCGCCCGGGTCATCTGACACATCACGTCCACGTAGTGCACGCCACAATCCACGATGGGCGACATGGACGCCATGAGATTCCGATGCTTGCGCCACCTCATCCCGTCGCTCTGCTGGTTCAGGTTCATTCGCATCACCAGGGGCTTGCCGAGCGTTTGCGCAATTTCGATGAAACGGATCCACGA
Organism: uncultured Verrucomicrobiota bacterium; assembly: GCA_964611475.1. GTDB lineage: Bacteria > Verrucomicrobiota > Kiritimatiellia > SLOV01 > SLOV01 > CAUZEO01. The sequence continues at coordinate 8,714 of CAZTAB010000358.1, forward strand.
CGGATGCTGCCGAAGGATGTACCCGACGACCAGCTTCCGCCCGCCATGCGCCGCCGCGTCCACAATGCGTTGCCCCCCCTCCGCAGTCGTGGCGATGGGCTTCTCCATGAACACATGCGCGCCGGATTCCAGAGCGTGGAGAGCGAACCGCTCGTGCGTGTCAGGAAACGTATTGATGCTGACAACATCCGGCTGCAGTTGTTCGATTGCCTCTTCGCCATCGGCAAAAGTGCGAATCCCTCCGCCTAGTTGCTCGCACAGCGCCTCCCGAGTCCCGGGATTCCGGCTGACCAGGCCGGCCACCTCGAACCCGTCGATTTCCGCGTACCCCCTTGCGTGGGACGAACCCATGTCTCCGCAACCGACTACCAGCGTTCGTAATGAAGTTGTCATATTGCCTGCGGCCCCGAACTTTGCCGGGCGGCCCCTCCTCCGCCCAATTCAGCTTCCGGTCCGGCGGGTTCCCGTCTATCCTTCAGCGAAACCATACAGGAGAGATTCCAAATGACCAATCTAACCGTCGCCGCGGTGCAGTTCCAGCATGTAAACGGAGACAAGGACGCGAACCTGTCCATCATCGAGCGGTTCGTCTCCGATGCCGCCGCACGAAAGGTAGACCTGATCATTTTTCCCGAGTGCTGCATTTCGGGATACTGGTTTCTCAGAACCCTGGAACGGGAAGAAATCGCAACCCTCGCGGAACCGGTCCCCGGCGGAGATTCCAGCCAAAAGCTCCTGGAACTGGCAAAGGCCTCGGGCATCACGATCGGCGCAGGCCTGGTGGAGGTGGACGAAAACGGAGATCTGTTCAACACCTTCGTCATCGCCATGCCCGACGGCCGGTGGCACCGGCACCGCAAGCTTCACTGCTTCGTGAGCGCGCACATGGAAAGCGGGTCGGAGTACACCGTATTCGATATCCCGCAGGGATGGAGGGTGGGCGCGTTGATCTGCTACGACTGCAACATCGGGGAGAACGTGAGGATGACGGCGCTGCAGGGGGCACAACTGCTGCTGGCTCCCCATCAGACAGGCGGCTGCGCTTCGCCGGATCCGCACTGCATGGGCATTGTCGACCTCGGTCTCTGGGAGAACAGGAAAAAGAACCCGGAAGCCATCGAGGCGGAACTGCGAGGGCCGAAGGGCCGGGAATGGCTGCTCCGATGGCTGCCCGCCAGGGCCCATGACAATGGCATGTTTCTCGCCTTTTGCAACGGCGTCGGAATTGACGACAATGAAGTCAGAACCGGCAATTCCATGATCATCGATCCCTACGGCCGAATCCTCAACGAGACCTGGGAAGCGGACGACGTGATGGTGGTGCAGGAACTGGACGCGTCATTGCTGGAGCGGCCGACCGGACAGCGCTGGGTCCGCACACGCCGCCCCGAACTCTATGGTCCGCTCGCGGTACCGACCGGGATGGAAGAATCGACAAGGAAGCTTCGGTTCGACGGAGAAGGCGTCTAAAACCGCCCGGGGCGGAACAGGTGCAGGTTATGCGTTGATGTGCCTCCTGTGGCCAAATCCGCCATGATCTCGCCGACGACGCTGCAGAATTTAAAGCCGTGTCCGGAAAACCCGCAGGCGACGCTGACCCGCGGCGCCTCGGGGAGAACGGAAATCACGAAGTGGTGGTCGGGCGTATTGGTGTACATGCATGTCTCCGCCCGGATCAGCCGGCCGCACAGGCTCGGGATTCTGTCCCTCATCGCATCACGAAGCCGCTTCACTTCGCGATCCCGAATTTGGCGATCAATCGTTTCAGGCGTGCATAGCTCGATGTCCGGGGCGCGGTAGAACGCCACTTTTACCCCGCCCGAGACGTCGTCCAACGCGGGAAAGCCGTACGGCGTCGCACCGCCTTCCTCCTCCCATACATAGACCGGGAAGCGCGCGGGATGAAATGAATCAATACCGCAGGATGGTTCAAACCAGTAGAGAACCTGGCGCTCCACCGCCAGGGGCACGCCGGGCAAGTCCAGAACCTCGGGCGCCCACGGTCCGGGTGTGATTACCAGCGACTCCGCCTCATAGTCGCCTCGCGATGTTCGAACGTTCACTCTGGAATCCGTCGCCGACCATTCCTCCACGGGTTCCTCAAAGCGCAACACCGCGCCATTGCCGGTGGCAACATCGAGATGCGCCTGGACCGCGTGTTCCGCCCACAGGAATCCGGCCCGCTCCTCCCACAGGGCCACGGTTTCCTTCCCGGGGGTCAGGGGCGAAAACCTGCGGCGCAATTGCGATGCGTCCAGAAGCTCGTACGGCAGGCCGTGCTCCCGCGCGCTGCGAAGGCTGCCGGTGACCACTCCGCTCGTTGGATCGCCAATCATGAGCCCACCGGTTTCCACGAGCAGCGACCGGCCGGAGACCTCTTCCAGTTCCCGCCAGAGTTCGTACGCCCGCAGCAAGAGGGGGACATAGGATGGATCCTCATAGTAGGCCTGGCGAATCACCCGCGTCGCGCCGTGGCTCGACCCACGGTCGTGCACGGGGGTAAACCGCTCCAATCCCAGGACACGTTTCCCCCGGCGCGCCAGGGCGCACGCGGTCGCGCTTCCCATTCCGCCCAGTCCCGCGACGATGACATCGTACGCTTTCACATTCAGATCCGGGTCCAGATTTGCATGGCTCACCGGCGTTTTCAAGTGGTCAGGGCCGGGGAAATATGATACCCATCTTCTTGGAATTTTCTTGGACACATTGCCACCGGAGGGCCCCAAACCATGATTCTGGACATCCTGGAGAACGCGAAATTTCATGTCGACCGGAACAAGGGATTCGAAAAGGCGTTTGAGTTTCTCGCGCGGCCGGACCTAAAGGATCTGGCAGCGGGGAAATATGAAATCGACGGCGACCGGGTTTACGCCATGGTCCAGATCGGGCCGGGCCGGGAAAAGGAAGGCGCGCTGCTGGAGGCGCATCGCGATTATATTGATATTCAGCTTGTGCTCGAGGGGCTGGATGAAATGGGATGGAAAGCCACTTCGACCTGCGTGAATCCGAAGGGAGAGTATATAGCGGACGATGATGCGCGGCTCTACTCCGTTTCCCCCGACGCCTGGATTACCGTGGGCGCGGGATCATTCGTCGTGTTTTATCCCGCGGATGCTCACATGCCGTCCATTTCGGACGGACAATTGCACAAGGTGGTCATCAAGGTTCCGTTTGCGGATGTTTGACGGGCAGGCGCCGGTGAGACGCAACACGGGCGAACCGCATTACGTCTACGTCTTCCGTTTCCTCGGGCGCCACCTCGCGCAAGGCCCGAAATTGTAGGGATGGCACAGGTCGGGTGCGGGAAGGGTCACCCCCGGCTTTTCGAGCGCGCGCATGAAAGCGGCAACAGCGCCCGTCGTGCACATCGAGCGCTGGAGCGCATGGGGCGCGCGCCCGGTACAGAACGTCGTGTCGATCAATTCCGACAATGCCGCGAAGTGGGGGTGAAACAGGTCGGCACCAAGCACCCTGGGGTAGGCCGCCACGATCTCCCCATTCTCCAGGCGCATCGCCACGGCCCAAGTCTTCAGGTGTCCCGTCATGTTGACGTGTGTCACCAGCAGATCTTCCTGATACATCAATTGAAATGCCGCGGGACTCTTCTCATTGCTTCCGCAATTCACCCGATAGTCGCCATCGCATACCTGCCCGCTCTCTGGATCCACCGCGGCGAGGGCCGCGTCAAACAGTTCCTCGGACCAGGTTCCGGCCTCCATTTGCTTCCACACCTCGTCGCCCCGCCACGCGGTCACGCCACTGATATTTTGGTACCGCTGCAATGTCCTCTCGTAGATCGCCTGGAAAAACTCCAGGCTGTGAAAACCGTAGCTCTCGTCCGGCCCGAAGAACAGGACCACGGCTTCCTCGATCCCGGTGTCCGGCGGAATGTGGATCTCCGGCTCCAGAGGGCACAAGGGAATGGATGACCCGGCGAACAGGAGGAACCCCAGCTCCAGCGCGGTTTCACACATCTCCTGCGCCCAGTCCATGTTCCATGAAAGATGCATGACGTTGAACACCGGGATGGCGCGACCGCTTTCGCGGAACACTTCAACGATCGCATCGAACAACTCTTTTCGCGGGTAGAGTTGCTGGCCGATATCGTTGTACGGATAATCGCCGTGTTCGCCGATCAAGATGACGCCGTCGACAGCCAACTCGCCGGTGCCAAGCGTAAGGGCCTCACGTACCGACTCGTACCGGGGGATCTTGTTGTCGCGAAAGAACGCAACACCGATGTCGTCCCGATGCTTCGGCTGGGCAATAAAGGCGCCAGCCAGCTCCGTTCGCGGACCAT
>CAZTAB010000359.1:0-6942 GCA_964611475.1 uncultured Verrucomicrobiota bacterium
CGTGCGAACGCCGAACATCGATGCCCTGGCCCGTGGGGGCGTCCGGTTCGACGAGTGCTTTTGCCAGAACGGCGTCTGCACCCCGTCGCGAGTGAGCTACATGACCGGCATGTACTGTCGAGCCCATGGCGTCTATACCAACGAATCGCACGACATTCCCCCCACGCTTCGGTCCCTGCCGCATCTCCTGAAGCAGCACGGTTACCGGACCGCGATCGTGGGGAAAAGGCACTTGCCCGGGTGGGAGCATCACGGGTTTGATTTCGAGCGGCTCTGTTGCGACAGCGATGGTCCGCCGGAGACGCTGCACTACTACCAGTACCTGGAAGAACTCGGGTTGGATCACCGGTATGGGGAACTGGGGGACACGGACCGGTTCTGCCTGTCGTCGGATCCCCAGCTTTCCGCCGAGCATTCCTTCGAGGGGTGGACCGGGATGGAAGCGGTTCGACACCTCGAAACCTGTGACCCGGATGAACCGTTCTTTTTTATGGTCGGCTTTGAGCGACCGCATCCGCCGTTGACGGTGCCGGAGGGTTGCCCGGTTGCCTATGAGCCGGCGCGTATTACACTGCCTCCGAATGATGTTGAATTGCCGCTCAATGAGGATTCTTTCTACTTCGCCCGCGGCGGGGAAACCCGATGGGCCAGGTCGGTTCACGGCGAGGGCGCGCTGCGGGAGGCGCTATGCGCCTACTATGCGTTGATCAGCCTCATCGACGAACAGGTCGGGAAGATTGTCCAGACGTTGGATCAACGTGGTCTCCGGGAAAACACCATCGTGATTTTCTGCGCGGATCATGGTGATTTTGCCGGCGAGTACGGGAAGATGGGAAAGGGATGGAACTACGACGCGGTTCATCGCGTGCCGTTCGTCTGGAACTGCCCGGCACGATTTGGGGCGGGCCGCGTTCATGATGGCCTGGTGGAGACCATCGACCTTTTCCCCACCATCTGCCGCCTGGCCGGCGTCCCTGTTCCGAGAACGGTGCAGGGCGCGGACCTCACCGGGATCCTGGCCGGCGAAAGCGGCCGTTCAAAGGATGCGGTCTTTTATGAGTTTGTCGGGGTAAAGACTATTCGAACGGAGCGGTACAAGCTTTCCTATGGCTACGACGGCAAGCGGGAGTTTGGGGAGCTCTTCGACCTGGTTGCCGATCCGCACGAATACAGCAATCTTTTCGGGGACGCTGAATGCGCATCGATTCGTGAGTCGCTGTTGCGAAGGCTCCTGAACTGGATGATAGAGACCGCGCAGCCGCCGAATTTTCAGCCGGGGTACGAAAAGCTCCCGGCCACGCGGTGGTTTGAGGGTCAGCCCCCCCCCCGCGTCCCGTAGCAGCCCCCGAGTATTGCTCCATCTCCAAGGCGGAGGATGAGATGGCGGGGAGTTTTGTCAGAACACTCTTCCATGACACCCGCTCCTCGAATCCTCTGAAGGCCAGGGTTTATCCTGTGTCGCTCTTTATCCGTACGTTCCGGAACAAATCCCGAGCCCCCGTTTAAACTGACGCTGGAACCCATAAAATCCTACCTTTTCGCGCTGTAATCTGAAATCCTACCTCTATGAATCAGATTGAGAAAATCAGAGCCAAGTGGTCCCGCAACGAACTCTGCCTGGGAACGAGTGTATCCCTCACGGACCCGGCGATCAGCGAGTTGTATGGTGAATCGGGCTACGACTTTGTCTGGCTCGACTGTGAACATTCGGCGATGAGCAAGGCGGATGCGCTGAATCACATCCGTGCCGCACGGGGGGCGGGCGCCGCGGTATTCCTTCGCATTCCCTCCGGCGATCCCGTGGTGGCCAAGCCATTCCTCGAGCTCCATCCCGCTGCAATTATCATCCCGCGAATTGAGTCCGTGGAGGATGCTGAGCGGGCGGTGACAAGCTGCCGCTATCCGCCGAGGGGTGTGCGTGGCTTCGGGCCGTCGCGCGGCGTGAGGTTTGGCCACCAGCCGCGAGCGGATTACCTGGCCGAGATTGACGAAAAGATGATGGTGATCCTCCAGATCGAGCATATCGACGCGGTCCACAACATTAACAAGATCCTGGATGTCGCCGGTGTCGACAGCGTTGTCACCGGGCCGGTGGATCTCAGCGCGTCCATGGGGCACCATGGGCAAGGGGATCATCCCGATGTCGTGGCGGCCGTCAAAACCGTCTACCGGGCGGCGATTGCAAAAGGCATTCCTGCCGGGCATTCGTGCGGCTTTGACGCGGAGGAAGTCAAGCAGTGGCTGTCCATGGGTTTGTCGTGGATCCAGACCGGTGGCGACTGGGCTACGCTGGCGGAAGTGGGGAAGAAAAACGCCTTGTGGATAAAGGAGATTGGCTAGGCAGTCATTCGGGGCGAATGCCGAAAGCCCGTGTCTTTCCTCGCCTTGAGGATTTCTGAATCATCAGGACTCAGCCCCGCAGGCGAGGCGCCCTTATTTGAAGGTGAACGAATAGAGCTTCGCCTTGCCGTACATGTGAAATCGCAGCCGGATGTTTGCGGCTTTCACGCCTGCCAGCGATTTTCTTTGCCCCCATGTAACCGAAGATCGAACACTGTCGGTGAGGATGTCATTGCATTCCGCCTGCGAATATCCTGCAATGGGGCGCCCGGTTCGCGCGTCAAGCACTTCGACCTCGATGTAGTCACGATACGCCATGAGTTGGCCGGCATTGACCGTGAGGCGCGCACGGGCCGCGTTCTTCACCTTGATTGGCTGCGTGGTCATGGATCCCGGAGTTACCCCGTCGCGGTTCTGCAGGTAGGTAAACCCGTCGAGGCGAAGTTTGGCCAGGCCCGTCTGGATCGCGGCGGGCACGACAGGTCCTACGAACCCCGCGCCGCCCTCTTCGGGGATCCCGGTGTAGAAGATGTAGACTTCGTCCTTGTGAATGATGCCTGACCCGCCACCCAGCACCAGGAAGCCGCTGTCCCACGTGCCGCGTTCGCCGCGTTCCACCACCGGGCGGTGAGGCTGGATCCGCTCGAATTTTCCCATTCCATCCCGACTCACCGCCAGGCGGATGTCGCCGATATAGATGCCACCGTCTTTGCCGCGCCCTTGCATTTCGCGAAACTCCGGCAATCCCTCAAAGCCGTGGTATGGCGCCCACAGGTTGAAGTCATACAGCATGATGTAGTATCCGTGGTACGGGATCACGAAAATGAAATGGATTTCCTGTTCCCGTCCCTCACCTGGTGTGATCATGGTGTGCGTGGTGACTGGGCGCAGGTGCTCGATGTCTGGACCGGAGCCGCCGCCGTTCTGGCCATAGGCCTTCACTCGCCTCTGCCGGACGGGATCCTGGTGATCGTAGATGAAGTGCCCCGTGTCACCGACAGGCCACTTCAGCGGCTTCTCGCGCGGGTGCCATCTTTTGCCGTCTTTCGAGTAAAGCGCATAGTAGTGGCGGCCTTCCCCGAACTCGGAATACGACAACGCCTGGAAGCGGCGATTTTCGTCCTTCTCCTCGTAGTCCTTGTTCACCTCGAAGTGGCTGGTTTGCCCGCCTCCTTCACACCAGCATATGTTGTTCTTCTTGCTGTCGCGGTATGCGAACTGATTGAGCACCGGCTTGTGCCACGTGATGCCGTCCGGGCTTTCCGCGTAGCCGATGCCTGACCAGTGATTCTTGTCGCACCCGAAGTACCACGCCTTGAAGAGGTCGTCGTCCTCGTCGTGGATCAGGGACGCTGCCCAGTTCGCCGCCCGGCGTGAATCGAACGAGTAAAAATCTCCCAGGGGGATGACGGGGTTGGCCGCAGGTTTCTCCGCCCGTCCCTCGACCTGCTCGACGTTGTCAAGCCCGGACACCTCGAGCATGTCCAGGAAGAGGACGTAGGTGGCAGGGGTTGTGTCGAGTTTAACCCGCACGGGTTTCGAGCGCTGCTTTTGGGCCGCCATTGGCTTGGTCTCCTTGGGTTGATCGATGGCCGCTCATCTACGCCATGAATCATTTTAAATTAAAAGGAGATTTTGCCCGGGCTCAAGCTGGATGCCGGACGTTTCCGCCCGTGCGATGGCGGGGCATTGCATCCCTATTCCCGGAGGACTCAATGTTAAAAGTTGTTGCCGGCGTTTTGATCCGTCCGCCAACCTGCCATGCGCTATTGCCCAATGTCCCAGATTGGATTATAAGCTGCGGGGTGAGCGCCCGAGCCGTCATCCTGGGAATCCTGAGCGCGTGCCTGTTGTGCCTGGCGACGATTACCAACAACCACCTCATTCACCAGACACATCTTGTGGGCCATCAGATGCCGGTGTTCGTGTTCGGCATGCTCATTCTGTTTGTCGCGTTGATCAACCCCCTCCTAGCGCGGTTCGGCGCGAACGCCGCATTCAGCGGAAAGGAACTGGCGGTGGTGCTGGCGTTGACGATGGCGGCGTGTGTCGTGCCGCAGTCCGGTTTCATGCGCTACTTCACCCCGGCCGTAATGACCCCGCACCACTACGAACGAACCGAGCCCGGCTGGAAGAGTTCGGGTGTCGTCGACATGCTTCCCGACCGGATGCTTCCGAAGGTGACGGAGGAGGATCGGGAGGAGGTTGTCGGCGGATTCGTGAAGGGCCTGAAGCGCCCGCTGGACCAGACGCACATCCGGGTTTCCGACGTCCCCTGGTCATCGTGGGTTTATACAATGGCATTCTGGGCGCCGCTTCTCATTTGCTTGTGGTTTGGGCTTATCGGGCTGTCCATGGTCCTGCACCGGCAGTGGTCCACCCATGAACAACTGGCCTATCCGATCGCCATGGTCGCCGGCGCGCTGCTTCCGGAGGGTCGTGAGAGGCAGGGTGGGGTGTTCCGGCAGCGCCTGTTCGTCGTGGGGGTTTGCGGGGTGCTGGTCGTTCACCTGGTAAATTATCTGCACGCGTGGTTTCCCGAGGAAACCCTCTACCTTCCCCGTCGCTACGATCTCCGTGTTCTGCTCGAGCTTTTCCCCACGCTCCAGAAGGGGCCGAACTTTCACCTGTTTCGCCCGGACATCTACTTCTGCGTTATCGCGTTCGCGTTTTTCCTGTCGCCCGACGTGTCCCTTTCCCTGGGCGTGGGGCCGTTTATATACTGCTTCGTGGCCGGGACCCTCGCGACCTATGGCCTTTCCCTCGGCGGCGGGTGGATGGCGCCCAACCTCCACGTGTTTCTTCAGTTTGGGGCGTTCATGGCCATGTTCCTCGGGGTGGTGGTGATGGGGAGGCATTACTACGTCCGGGTGTTCCGTCGCGCGATCGGGATGAAGGTCCGGGAGGAGCCTGAAGGGTTCGCTGTTTGGGGCGCTCGGGTATTCCTGGTGGCCATGGCGGGGTTCATCGGTGTCCTGTCGGCCATCGGGCTGGACTGGCAGATTGCGCTTCTCTATGCGGTGCTGTTGGTCGTTCTTTATGTCGTGCTCAGCCGCGTCGTTGCGGAAACCGGCTTTTTCCATCCGGAGTCTGGCTGGCTGCCCTGCGTGATCATGATGGGGCTCTTTGGGCCGAAGGCCCTGAACCCGGACACCTACATCGTGGTTCTTCTGCTGTCCCTTGTTCTTGCCATAAACCCCCGGGAGTCGCTGATGCCGTATATCATCAACGCGCTGAAAATCCTCGATCTGCGGCGCCTGCAGGTTGGTTCGGCGGCGCGTTGGTGCATGGCGTCCCTGGTGATCGCGCTGGTCGGATCCCTGGCGTTGACTCTCTATATTGAGTACGACAAGGGCATGAATATCGGCGACAGCGGGGTTGTCATGAGCGTCGTCAAGGCGCCCATGCGGGGGACGATCCACTTCCAGCAGCGCCTTGAGGCCCTGGACTTGCTGGAGGAGGCGCGCAGCATCGAGGGCTGGGATCGCTTTCTGAACATCCGGCCGCATCGCTGGGCATATCTCGTCGCGTTTGGCGTGGGGGTGGCGCTCGTCGGATCCTTCACCCTGCTGCGCCTCCGGTTTGCCCGATGGCCGCTGCACCCTGTCATGTTCATCACCTGGACCACCAGCATGGGCCGGATGATGGCCGTATCCTTCTTGATCGGATGGTTTCTTAAGGTTCTGATCACCCGTTACGGGGGAGCCGGAGCGTATCAGCGATACAAGCCGCTGATGATTGGTTTGATCGCCGGAGACCTTGTCGGTTCAGTCGTCCCGTTTCTTCTCGGCGCCTTTCTCCGCATTGTCACCGACTGGCGCATTGTCGGCTTCAACGTAATGCCAGGAAGACCGATTCTTTCGAATGACTGCACGCGCAATCATACTGGGTCTTTTCTTCTCCTGCCTGATCTGTGTCGTATCGATCGTCAACCTTCACCTGATCTATCAGACCCGCTTGGTGGGAAGCCAGTTGCCGGTGGCCGTATTCGGTTCTCTGATTCTTTTTCTCCTGCTGGTCAATCCGCTGCTGGGGCGACTAGGGCGCGGCCTGGCCTTCACGGGAAAGGAGCTGGCGGTCGTCGTGGCGTTGAGCCTGGCCGCCTGCGCGATTCCGGAGTCGAACTTTGCCCGCATCCTCACTCCGGCCGTCATGATGCCGCACCATCACGAGGATACCGAGCCGGGGTGGAAGCGCCTGGGGCTCGTGGAGATGGTGCCGGACCCCATGCTGGCGGACGTGACGCCGGAGAACGAAACCCGGGCGCTGGGGGGATATCTTTGGGGATTGCCGCGCGATACGGAGCAGTCGCACATCCGTTTCTCGGACATTCCCTGGGAGGCATGGTGGCGGACCCTGCTTTTCTGGATCCCCCTTGTTCTTGTGTTGTGGATCGGGATGATCGGGCTGTCCCTCGTGGTTCATCGACAGTGGTCACTGCATGAGAGCCTGGCGTACCCCATTTCCGGGTTCGCCGCCTCGTTGTTGCCGGCGCCCGGGAAGTCTGCGGGGGGCGTATTTCAGCAACCGCTCTTCTGGGGCGCGATGATCGTGGTGTCGCTGATTCATCTGAACAACTACGCGAATGTTCTGTATCCCGAC
>CAZTAB010000360.1:0-4557 GCA_964611475.1 uncultured Verrucomicrobiota bacterium
GTAAAGAATGGCGGGAGCGACGGGACTCGAACCCGCAACCACCGGATCGACAGTCCGGGACTCTAACCAATTGAGCTACGCCCCCGCTTGGAATTCGGCGTTAAAAACCCGCACAGAATATCGCGGAATATTGCCATTGCAAGCGGAAAAAGATCGGATTACCCGCTGGCGTCATCTTTGGACTTCATGAGGTGATCAATGACCAGAAATGCCGCCGCGGCCCGTTCGTTCCTGCTGAAATTATCTTCAAGATAAGAGATGGCCTCCCGGACCCGGTCGCCGGTTTCCCCCTCACTTTCAGCGAGTTCAAATGCGGACGTCAACTGGTACTGGTTGAAACAGTACACAGATTCCCCGCCGGTTACATCTATGGATTGAACCGCCAATTACACTCCGAAACTGGAGCCGCATCCACAGGATTTGGAGGCGTTCGGGTTCCGAAAGCGGAATCCCGCCTGGATGAGGTCGTCGGAAAAATCGACTTCGAGGCCGTCCAGAAAGAGGATGCTGCTACTGTCGGCGACGACGCGGAGTTCATCCTGGTCGTAGACGATCTCGTCGCCTTCGCCCATGGTCGTGTCGATCGCCGCAGAGTAGGTCATGCCCGAGCAGCCGCCGGGCACCACTTTGATTCGAAGAAACTGCGAACTGCCGACGCCCAGCCGCCGGAGTTCCTTGAGTGCTTTTTCGGTGACCGAGACTTGTAACCCTGATGTTTGCATTTGATTCGTCGTTTTTTTATAGGCTTTCGAAGAGTACCGTTGTTTGGCGGTTCTGTCAAGGAGGCCCGCGGGGCCGATCGCCTCTGCCGGATGCTTTGTGGTCAGGGGGGTGTTTTACGAAGTTCGCTCGACCAACGCGTCCAGCTTTTCCGCCGCGGCCCCAGAGTCGATGGATTCCCGTGCGAGGGCGACGCCATCGTGTAGCGTATTCGCCTTTCCCCCCGCCACGACGGCGGCGCCGGCGTTCAGGGCAACGATGTCGCGGTGTGCACCGGGCGCTCCCGAAAACACGGCCCGGATCGCCGCCGCGTTTTCGGCCGGATCGCCACCTTTCAGATCTTCGGGACGGCTGAGGTCGATACCGACGTCGGTGGGATTGAGGTCATAGAGCTTGATTTCCCCATCCACGATTTCCGCGACGTGTGAGGTGGTGGTTGTCGTCAGTTCATCCAGGCCGTCATCCCCGTGGATGACGAAATAATGTCGCGCGCCCTGGCTGGCCATGGCGCGCGCGGCCGTGTCCACGAGTTCACGGCTGAAAACGCCGAAGACGCCGTGTTGGGCCGAGGCGGGATTCGAAAGAGGTCCCAGGATGTTGAAGATGGTGCGCATGGCGAGTTCCTTGCGCGGTCCGATGGCGTGCTTCATCGCCGGGTGCAGGGAGGGTGCGAAAAGGAACGCAATGCCGATTTCCTCCAGGCAGGTCGCCATCGCCTCGGGCGTAATCCCAATGTTTACCCCGAGCGCCTCCAGCACGTCGGCACTTCCCGAGCGGCTCGAAACGCTGCGATTCCCATGCTTGGCCACGGTGATTCCCGCGCCCGCGGCCACGATCGCGGCGGCGGTGGTGATGTTGATCGTGTGGGAGCCGTCACCCCCGGTGCCGCACGTGTCGACCAACACGCCGCCGGGGGTCGAAACGGGAGTGAACACTTCCCGCATGGCACGCAGGCTGCCCTCGATCGCCTCGGCGGTTTCACCGCGTATCCGCAGAGCCGTCAGGTAGGCACCGATCTGGGCATCCGTTGCTTCTCCGGACATGATCTGAGACATGGCCGCATAGGCGAGGTCGGCATCCGGGCTACCTCCTTCGGCGAGGAGCTTTAGCGCGTCGAGGATCATGTTTGAAACTATTACTTCACGGCTTGTTCGGGGTCCACAACATAATGTGACAAAGGCCATCCAGCCCTCGGCCCGTGGGCGACAACTGGAACCCGCGCGCATCTTGAACAAGAATAGTCCTCCAAGAGTCTCCGGTTTTCGTGCGCCAAGAGAAGCAAGAGCATGATATTGGCGTGCTTAGCCGCTCAGCCCGAATCCGGCGCATTGCTCCAGTGCGTACCGGTCCGTCATCCCGGACACGTAGTCGCAGACGGTTCGTTGAAGACCATCCCGGGGAATGCGAGCCCTGGCTTTGGAACCCATGGCCCCGGGATTTTCCACGTAATACAGGAACAGCCTGCTCATCAGCTCTGCCGATTCCCGGTTGGCATCTGATACTGCGGGGTGGTGGTACATGTTCCGGGACAGGAACGACCGGGTCTCCACCTGCATCTCGGCCATTTCCGGACTGAATGCTACCAATTGCTCGGGCGCGACCATGACCCCGCATGCATTTGTGGGGGTGTGTCGGCGCAAAAGTTCCCGGCTGGTTTCCAGGATATCCTCCACCTGCAGGTCCAGCAGGCTGCGCACGGTCAGTAATCGGAACTGGGCCTGCTCCAGGCCCGAATATTCGCGCCGGACACGGTCCCGCGCCCGGCACCAGAGTGGGATTTTCTCCAATCGGTCCTCGGAGAGAAGACCCGCATCCAGACCGTCGTCCACGTCATGGGCATGATAGGTAATGTCGTCTGAAATATCCACGATCTGACCTTCCATCTGTTGAAACGGTCCGATGGGGTGGCCGTCCAGTTCGGCGTCCGGCTCAGATGCCTGGTGCTTCCGCAGCCCGGCCCGGACTTCCCAGCTGAGGTTCAGCCCGTTGAATTCCGGATAGCGGATCTCGAGGTCCTCGATCCACCGGATGCTCTGCAGGTTGTGGTCAAAGCCGCCGTGTCCTTCCATCAGCCGGTCGAGGGCCTCCTCCCCGACATGCCCGAACGGGCTATGTCCGATGTCATGCGCGAGGGAAATGCATTCCGCGAGATCTTCGTTGGCGCCCAGAGCGCGGGCGAGGGTCCTGCCCACGGCGGTCATTTCGAACGTATGGGTCAGCCGCGTCCTGTAGTGATCCGCCGTGCCATTCACGAAAACCTGCGTCTTGTATTCGAGGCGGCGAAAACAGCGACTGTGTATGATTCGGTCGCGGTCTCTCTGGAAATTCGTCCGGTAGGGATGCGCCGGCTCCATGTGGCGTCGCCCCAGGCTTTCTGCACACTTCACCGCGTAGGGCGCAAGAAGGGCTTCGGCACCTTTTGCAACTTCTTTTCTCGTTTCGGGCATGGAGCTATCCTAGGGTTCGACCGTCCCCTCAAGAAGAGGAAAGTGGGTTCGTGAGAGAGAAGACCATCCACACAAAGACCGAATTTTCGGGGAAGCTCCTGCGACTCGAGGTGCAGAATGTCGAACTCGAGGATGGCACCCGCGCCACGCGTGAGATTGTTCGCCATCCCGGGGCGGCGGCGGTGCTGGCCCTTCTTGCGGACGATCAGTTCCTTTTGGTGAGGCAATACCGGAAAGCGGTTGAAGCCTATTCGGTAGAAATTATCGCGGGTTCGCTGGATCCCGGAGAGGACCCGGAGAGCTGCGCGCGCCGGGAGGTGGAGGAGGAGACCGCCCACCGGGTGACCCGCCTCGAGCGCCTGGGTGAAGTCGTCCCGTCGCCTGGCTTCCTGGATGAGAGAATTGCGTTGTTTCGGGCAGTGGTGGAGCCGGCGGACACGGACCTGTCGATGGATGAGGATGAACGTGTGGAGTGCCTCGAGGTCGAACGGGGTGAACTAACGGGGATGATTCGGAGGGGGGACATCACCGACTCCAAGACGCTGGCTGCCTGGAGCCTGCACCAGGCGCTCCAACCCTCGGCGTTGTTTCCGGAGCCGGAGGGCTCAGCATGAAGAAGATTGGCGGGGCATGGCGAAAATTCAGGGTTTTTGCCGCCCGGGATCTTTGGGATACCGAACTCGCGACTGTCTCCTTTGCCAAACGCCAGGCGATCAAGGGGCTGCGCATACTCTCCCTGATCTTCAAGGGTTTTCGGGAGGACGAACTTCCGCTCCGGGCTTCCGGCTTGACCTTTGTGACACTCCTGTCGCTGGGCCCTCTCGTGGCGTTCGTGTACGCGATATTCAAGGGCCTGGGATACGGCGAAAGCTGGTTTGAACAGATCCGGGCATATATCCAGGGAAGCGAGATGCCGCCGGAGGTGCAGGAATTCGTCACAGGCCTGTTGTCAAATGTCATGGAATCCAGCGCCGGTGGCATTGGCGGGTTCGCAGCGATGATCCTGATCTATACGGTAGTTAAGGTGATGGGCAACATTGAGCGCTCCTTCAACCGGGTATTCGGAGTCACTTCGTTCCGCCCCTTTCTTCGCAAGTTGACTGACTATGTCAGCACCCTGTTGTTGGTCCCCTTCTGCATCCTGGCGGCGGGCGCCGTGACGGGTTTCCGCACCACGGAGTTCTGGAGAAGCCAGCCGGAGTTGGTCCTTGAAACCTACGGACGCCTCGTGTCGCTGGTTCCGCTCTTCATTTCGTGGGCTGCGTTCAGTGTCCTCTACATCATTATGCCCAATACGAGGGTCAGGCTGGCCAGCGCGTTTTCCGGGGGATTGGTTGCCGGCCTGATCTGGCTGGGATGGCAGAAGTTCTATGTGAAAACGCAAAGCTGG
>CAZTAB010000361.1:0-4375 GCA_964611475.1 uncultured Verrucomicrobiota bacterium
CGAGACTTCCGTAAACCCGAAGACCATCCGGCAGATTGCCTCAGAGGCGGGCGTCAACATTGGGGGAGAACTTTACTCTGACGCGATGGGGGAAGAGGGCAGTGCCGGAGAGACGTATATTGGCATGATGCGGGAGAACGCGTTGACCATTTGTCGCGCGTTGGGGGGAGGGTAGGGAGGCTCTGTGAGGTTTCTTGTGGCTTTTACCCTCGGGTTGGTTCTGTTGGGCGGGGTGGGGGTCTGCCAGTACACGCTGACACGCGGATGGGACGTCGAGATCGTTCGCGAGGTCGACAGCCATGTCATCGACCAGGATTTCCAACCTTACACGGGGCTGTACCGTGTTCGAATCACTCCTGGCTTCGATGTCGGCAGGGATCCCTTCGCCGTGCGGCCGGCATCAGAATCCGACGTGGCAAGAATTCGGGTAACGCGAGACGGGCAGGAATTGTTTGCCTGGAGGAAGGATGTGGAAAAGGGAATGGCCATTGAGATTTGTGACGTGAGATTTGTCGGCGAATGGGCGGAATTGTTGGTTGAAGCCTCGCCCGTCCGGGATGCCGCGCGAGTTCCCTGCGCCTTGCGAATCGAAATCCTTCGGGGAGGCGTGGTGTTCGCGGACCAGACTCTATGGTCTGCAGGGGGAGGGATGCCGATACAGCAACGTATCGAGCTGAAGCTTCAGCCTGCCATGGGTAAGCTCGACCGCGGTCATGGGGCTCCGGCCATATGATTGATGGTGACGCAGCCATCAGCATCAGTCACCTGACGGTCTCCTACGGGAGCAACCCGGCTCTGGTCAATATCTCGGTGGAAATCCCCCGTGGAAGTGTGGTTGGAATTATCGGCCCGAATGGTGCTGGAAAGTCGACTCTGATCAAGTCAGTCATGGGTTTCGTGGACCGGGATTACGGCCGGGTCAGCATCTATGGTGAGGTGGTGGAGAACGCCCGGGGGAGGGTCGCGTACGTTCCCCAGCGCGGGCAGATCGACTGGGACTTCCCCGTCACCGTCTCGGACGTGGTCCTCATGGGTCGGTACAGTCATGTCCCTTGGTATCATTCCTTGGGAGACACGGACAGGCAGGTCGCATCGGAAGCGCTTCGGGATGTCGGCATGGAGGATGTGCGGCATCGGCAGATCGGACAGTTGAGCGGGGGACAGCAACAGCGCGTCTTTATGGCGCGGGCGCTGGCCCAGGAGTCGGACATTCTATTGCTCGACGAGCCCTTTGCGGGCGTCGATGCCGCGACGGAACGGGCCATTGCGTCCCTCCTCAATTCAGCCCGGGACGATGGAAAAACCGCGCTGGTCGTTCACCATGATCTGGATACAGCGGCAGAGTTCTTTGACCGTATTATCCTCCTGAATCGGCGAATTTTTGCATATGGGCCGCCCGGGCAGGTGCTGGAGCCACGCCTGCTGACCGAGGTGTACGGAGGCAAGGTTCTCGCCTTCCGTAATGCGACCGGCAGCGGGGTGGAGGCGGCCGGTGATTGATGCCTTGGTGGAGCCCTGGAGCCATGCCTACTTCGTAAAGGCCGCGGTGGGCGGCAGCATTGTCGCGGTAACTTGTGCGGTGCTCGGTTGCTATATCGTTCTTCGCCGGATGGCTTTTATCGGAGATGCCATGAGCCACGCCCTCCTGCCAGGGGTCGGGATCGGCTACCTGGTCATGAACGCGGTGTTTCCTGGCGGCTTTACCGCTGGCGGCCTTCTCCTTGGGGCGCTCATCGCGGCACTGCTGACCTCGATTTGTATCAGTTTTCTCAGCGGGGTGCGCCGGATCAAGGAGGATAGCGCCATCGGAATCGTTTACACCGGCTTGTTCGCTGCGGGCGTGGTTATCCTTACCCGGTTTCAGCAGCATATTAATATTGATCTGAACCACTTCTTTCAGGGTGACATTTATGGGATTGACTGGCCGGACATGTGGCTGAGCGCGTTTACCTCCACCCTGGTAATCGGCTCGATCGTCATTTTTTACCGCCACTTCACGATCGGCAGCTTTGACCCCGTTATGGCGGCGTCCATTGGCCTTCCCGCCCGGTTCCTGCACATCCTGATTACCGGGATGATCGCGCTGGTCTGCGTTTCGGGAATCTCCATGGTCGGGGTCATCATGATTGTTGGGCTTCTGATCACCCCCGCTGCCCTTGCCTATCTCCTGTGTGACCGGTTGCCGACCATGATGTGTGTGGCCGCCGCAATCAGCGTGGTGTGCGTTATCGGCGGACTCTATTTCTCCGAGTGGGTCAACTCATCTGGAGGTGGGGCAATTATGTTGGTCGGGTTCCTTATGTTTCTGTTCGGGCTAGTCGTCGCCCCCCGCCACGGCCTCCTTGCCTCTGCATGGCGCCGCCGCGCGGCGGTTCCGCAAGTTGATGTGGAGGACGTGCTGAAGGCGGCTCACATGGGAATGACCGGGTTTGATGAAATTGGACTTCCGGGGCGCTCCCTGACACGGGTGATTCGAAAACTGGTTGCTGGCGGCCTGCTCGATTCGAACAGCGTCCGGGAGCGGAAGCTCGTTCTTACCGAGCTCGGGGAGCGCGAGGCTTCCCACATCATGCGTGCACACCAGCTTTGGGAGGGCGCTTTGTTGATCGACGGAATGAAGCCAGAGGAGGCTCATGAAGCAGCGGAAATGCTTGAGCATTTGCACCCGCGGGAGGTTCTTGATCACTTCGACGAAGAGTTGGATCACCCGGTGGAGGATATCGATGGGGAGCCGGTTCCCGGAGAGAGCAAGTTTGTTGCGGGGATGAAGCCGTTGCGGTTGAGCCTCATGAGAGAGGGTGATTCTGGTCGGTTTGTGTCGTGCAACATGCCGTGGCCACCGGGAATCGTGGTGGGCAAAACATTTACTGTGGGTCCGCGGGATGTGGACAGGAATGCCTGGACGGTGCAACTGGGGGATGGACGGGAAGTTGTGGTCGGGCACGCGGCCGCGGATCAGATATATGCGGAACCCGCACCAAGCGGAAATGCAGGGCGAAAAGCAGCAGATGTGTTCGTTCCGGGACAAGGAGGGAATACATGACGACGGCATTTCGACCCGTCATTGACCTGCACGAGGGCCGGGTCAAACAGATCGTTGGTGCCACACTGACCGGGAATCCGGACGAGTTGCAGACGAACTTCGTAAGCGAGAAATCCGCCGCGGATTTTGCCGCCTTGTACCGGGATGATGGATTGCTGGGTGGGCACCTGATCATGCTTGGCGGGGGAAACGAGGGCCAAGCCGAGGAGGCCCTGGGCGCTTATCCTGGGGGACTGCAGGTCGGTGGGGGCATCACGCCCCATAATGCCGGACGGTTTCTTGATGCCGGGGCTTCACACGTCATTGTGACGTCTTGGTTGTTCGATTCCGAAGGGCTATTCAGCGAAGATCGCTTGCAGGCGATGGCGGATCGTGTTGGGGCTGAACGCCTGGTGGTAGACTTGAGCTGTCGTTCCGTGGGGAATGGGTGGAAGGTCTTCATGAACCGCTGGCAAACCGAGACGGACCTGGATGTCACCCCCTCCACGCTGGACCGCTTTGCCGGTCTGTGTGATGAGGTTCTGGTCCACGCCGTCGCGGTGGAAGGAACCGGGCGGGGCATCGACAAAAAGCTGATTGCTGCCCTTGGGGCCGGGGGCCGGCGGCCGAGCACCTACGCGGGTGGGGCCTCGTCCATTCAGGAGCTTGACACGGTGCAGTCGGGTGGCCGTGGCAACGTGGACCTGGCCAGCGGAAGCGCGCTCGATATTTTTGGCGGAGGGAAAATCCGGTATGCAGATTGTGTGGCGTTCAACCGTGGGCAGGGCACGGAGGATGGGGAGGGCGGTTGATTGGTGCAGGATTCCGGATGATGGGCGGATAGAGTTTTCGGTCATCCCTGCCTACTCTTGCCCGACCGGTCCGCGCTCGACATTCATCGCCATCCTTCGTACCAATTCCCCAATGACTGCCGAGGCGCAGATGGAGAGGCAATCGGGCCTCGTGGAAGTCAGGAATCTGCGCGTTTCGCTCCGGAGACGGAAGGGGCTTGTCCCTGTGGTGGATGGAGTTAGCCTCTCGCTGGATCCCGGGCGGACGGTCGCCCTGGTGGGGGAAAGCGGCTGCGGAAAAAGCCTGACCGCGCTTTCCATCGCGCGTCTACTTCCTACACCGCCTGCTGAGGTCGAGTCAGGGGAGATCCTTTTTGACGGGCGAAATGTCCTGGAGATGGGGGAGCGGGATTTGCGTTCACTGCGGGGCGAGGAGGTTGCGTATGTATTTCAGGAGCCAGCCTCGTCCCTGAATCCGGTTTTCACAGTGGGCAGCCAGGTCGGGGAGGCGATCCGTCTTCACCGGCCGGGGGTGAATGTTGAGAAGGAGGTTGTTTCGCTT
>CAZTAB010000362.1:0-2288 GCA_964611475.1 uncultured Verrucomicrobiota bacterium
GAAGGCGGATGGGTTCTGGCCGCCATGTCGGTCCACAGCAACCCTGACGCGCGTTGATTGGCGGCCGAGATGGGCTTTGAACATCGATGGCGTGGCGTTTGTTGTGTGGTTACTCACCCGGCGCGGCGCAGGCAACGCCCGAAGCAGGGAAAACAGCATCGCGATCCGAAGTCTCACAGGAGCGACTCTGTCTGGATCGAGACAGGAGCATTGATATTGATGAAGCGCGGAAACCTGATGCTCTTTTCGGCCGACCGGGCACGGCTGTAAAACAGTGTCGGGAGTATTTCCCTTGATGCGTCAGGGTTTATCGAACGCGCTTGAATGCGCTGAGAACGGACCAGGTATCGGGTGAGGGCGGCATGGCTTCTGAAGCCTTGCAGGCGTGTTGAGCGCCCCTTTTAAAAACGGAGACCGGGACGAATTTTTTCTTTGTCGTGCGCGCGATCCCCTCCACGTCGTACAGATCGAATGCTCCGGACTCGATGCGCAGGAGCGTGATGTCCGCCTGCCTGCCGGTCCGCAGAATCCCGAATCGATCCTTCACGCCGATTACTTCCGCCGGCCGGCTGGTCGATGCGCGAATGATTTCGTGCACTGGCATTCCGAGATGGAGCATTTTGCTCATGGTTGTCGGCATGTCGTGCACAGGCCCCCTGACATTGAAGGAATGGATATCTGTGCTGATCGTATCGGGCCAGAACCCGTGCTCGCTACAAGCGGGTTCGGCGCTTGACCATGAGAATGATCCGATCCCGTGCCCGACATCGAATACCACGCCGCGCTCGCGGGCCTGGATCGCGGCATCGGTGGGTTTTCGCTCTGGCCCCTGGAAGGAACTGTCCGTCTGCCGGTGATACATGTGAGTGACCACATCGCCCGGGCGAAGGTGCTCGAGCATCTCCGGTGTGGGGACACTTGAAGCGGAATGGTGCACCATGAGGAGGGTCCCGGTTTGCGCCGCGGCATCCAGTGCCCCGTGGAAGGCAAGCTGTTCGTTCTCCGGTTTGCGGTCCGCCAGGGCAGCTGTCAGCCGAACCTTGGTTCCCACGGCCCGATCTGGGAACTTCCGGATCATGGCAACGAGCGATGGGATGTGGAAGTAGCGAGGGTCCGTGAGTTCGCCGAGGACCGGTTGCGTGTCGGGGTGCCCCGTCAGGCAGCCAATGGCCGAAATATTCAGCAGGGCAAAAACATCTTCCGACACACTGGAAATGATGTGCCGGTGGAACGTTTCATATGTCAGGGCACCTGCTGAACCGGTGTCCAAAACGGTGGTTACTCCGGTCCGCAGGCCGGCGTGTGCGGGATCGATCGACCACTGCCCGGTGCCGTTGAAGACGTGCACGTGAAGATCGATGAGTCCGGGCACCACCAGGAGCCCCGTGGCGTCGACCGTTTCCTCGTCCCGGGCTTCCAGGTGGGGACCGATTTCCTGGATGACGCCGTCCCGGACCCGGACATCCGCGGCATCCGGCGAATCGGATGTGCCGTCGTAGAGGTCCCCATTCTGGATAAGGTAGTTCTTCGGCATGGTGTCGTCTTCCGGACTTCCTCCCAATCTAACCCGGAACGTGGCCCGGGTGCGACAAGAAAGGCGGGTGGTGGAGAGCGAAACCTTCGCCGCACGCGCTGCTTGTTCAGGGAAGGGCGGTGTGGTATATGACCGCCTGATTTTGGGCAGATTGATTTTGGGCAGAAGTAAGGAGATGGAGTAAATGGCCTTGGATCCTTCATTTGGCGTGACCGTGAGCGACGAGGAATTTTCCGAACGATTCCTTGTTCTTCACAAGCAGCTTTTTGCGTCGGCCGAGCAGAAGTTCAATGAAGTCACCACGCATATTTTCACCCCGCCGGATGGCATGTTCCAGGTGGATCACAGCTTCTTTCATGATGGGACGAACTGGCATCTGTATTACGTGACCGGAGATATGACCCTGTCCGATGTCCACACGTCAGCGATGGCTAGGGGCGATTGGGACGTGGCGGCGAAGAATACAGTGGAACCGGGCATGGGCCACGCTGTCGGAAGGACTCTTTTTGAATTGAAGTACAAGGATATGATCTCACCGGTCATGCAGGGGGACTTCGATTACATAACCCGAAGCAACGGCTGGGTGTTTCGCCACGATGGCCGGTACGGCATGATGTACGGCGTCCGGGGAAAGGAAGGATTTGTGGGTTTTTCCCTGATGTGGTCGGAGGATCTCGAAACATGGACTTCGGGTGATGGAAACCCGATTTTCGGCCCCCCGGACTGGGCACCGAAGGGTTCGACGTGCAAGGAT
>CAZTAB010000363.1:0-2176 GCA_964611475.1 uncultured Verrucomicrobiota bacterium
AGTGGTGTTATTCCATCGCCCCATGCCCGATTGCTCAAACTTATTGGTTCTCCGGTCATCCCCCCAACCCATGGGACCAGCCGCGTTGCTGATACCAGTACCGAGTCTAAAGGCCGCCGCCATGGTAAATGCCGATAGCCCACTTGGAAAACCGGCATCGGAGTACGCCAAGATATCATCATCCCCGTCAAAATAGACCCCCGGCTGGCCCCCGGCAAATATGCCGCCGTGAAGCGACGGTCGCCTGGCTAAGTCACCACCCTCCGGTACGGCCTGCCGACCACCAACGGCCGAGTCCCAGGAATCCACAAGGCTACCTTCTGAGGAAGTGATCCCGCTGGAAGCGTCAAAATCAACCAACAAAGCTGCCTGAGTGCTGATCCCCACAGCAATCATTCCCGTCACCAAAACACAAACAATGACTTTATTCATAACACCACACTTCCCTTCATTTTATGAGGACCCGACACCACGCTGTAAGGTCAGAGTCCCCCTTCTCCCCCGACACGTCAAGGAATCCCGTCCGATCCCATCTATCCCTCCTACGCCACCCGGGGAGCACCAGAACCCGTCCCCAAACGACCGCAGACCCGGCCCGAGACATACAACTTCGCTTCCCTCGAAAACCAACCCGTTCTTTTGGGGCATG
This sequence comes from uncultured Verrucomicrobiota bacterium, assembly GCA_964611475.1. Taxonomy (GTDB): domain Bacteria; phylum Verrucomicrobiota; class Kiritimatiellia; order SLOV01; family SLOV01; genus CAUZEO01. The sequence continues at coordinate 650 of CAZTAB010000363.1, forward strand.
CCTTGAAATTGAACCCCATGCATATTGCAAAACTGGATCCATTTCAGGGACTTTTTATACATCCCAACCGAAAACAGAGTTCGCCTGGCTCTACCTCGAGCCGGAAGGATCGGGGCAGGCGTGGCTTGGCGCCGTCGCGCTGGAAGAAGTGTAGCTACACGGGTCGTCGGCTGCCCGCCCGGCGGAAGAGCTTGGCCTTCGGCTCGAATGGCACGACCTCATCCAGCGGAAAAACCGGGCGCCGGCACCGGGTGTGTCCGAGTCGTTTCAGGTTGGCGCTGGTGGCGCCGGGAGCGTCGACGACCAGTCGAAGCGCACACCAGTCGTCGAACATGTGCGGCTGTGCATGCGGCGTTTTGACGACCACCACGTCGAACTGCCGCGGATCCAGGTCATGGGCCAGGAACAGGGAGCGGTCATACAGGCTGACCGGTTTGGTGGTAGCCACGACAACGAAGTTCTCAATCTCCAACACGGCGGTGGGCCCCGCATCCCAGAATGTCCCGTGCGATTCATTCCTGAATCGCCCGCCCGATATGCTGCGGACACGGGCACTCACGGGGAGGGGGTTGAATCGCCCGGGATCCAGCGCTCCGCCCAGGGTGGTTTCCATCATCCCGCTGATCCCCGCCTCCACCGCCGCACAGACGGCGGGTGGATCCACGACCGGCGCCAGCAGGGAACCGGCAAAACCCGCTTCCAGAAAGGAGCGCATGACCGCGTTGCTGTCTCCGGATGCGCCGGAGCTGGTTGCGTCGGCCGGGTCAAAGATCGCGAGGGTTCCATGGGTCCGGCCCGCGATGCGAACGGCCTCGGACATCGGCACAAGGGGTTGCTGGAATCGCTCGCGGTGTCCCCAGAATCCATGGGCCAACGCTATCGCCTCGCGCTCAGCGAGGTCCGGATCGTTGTCGGTGACCACGAGACTATAGCACCGGAGATCGGTCACGTCGGTGAACGGGTTTCCAATCACCATCCCGGCGGAAAGGCATGACGGAGATTTTTCCAGATCCCGACAATCGCGAATCAATCGGCCAAACAGGCCGGTTTCCGTGCGCAATTCATCTCCCCGTGCCAGCGCCGGGATTTCGACCTTCGCGGATACCGGCTTCGCGCCGGAATCGAGGACTCGAAGAAGTAAACGTGCCGCACGGGCGCCTGTCTCGAAAAAGTCGACGTGCGGGTAGGTGTGATAGAGGACTGCCGCGTCGCTGTACCCCAGCATTTCGTCGGTCAACACGCAGTGGAGATCGAGAGAGATGACCAGGGGGATCTCTTTGCCGAGAATCTTTCGCGCCTGGGCAAGCAAGTAACCCTCCGCATCATCATGCTGCTCTGTTGCGAGCGCGCCGTGCAGGCAGAAATAGAAGGCGTCGACGGGTTGTGCGGTGGCAATACAGTCCAACAGCTCGTCTGCCAGGCGGTCGAAATCGGCCGCCGCCATGGTGCCCCCGGACGTGATATACCGGGCGGAGTAGCCTGGAACCACCTCCACATCCGGCCGCGCATCGCACACGCTAAGCGCCC
>CAZTAB010000364.1:0-8714 GCA_964611475.1 uncultured Verrucomicrobiota bacterium
GAGGATCTCTACCCGCGTTCGCAGCGCACACCCGGTGAACCGGTGCTCGAAGTGCGAAACCTGGCGGGGATCGAAAAGCCGTCCTCCGTATCACTGACGGTTCACCGCGGCGAAGTCCTCGGGATCTACGGCCTCGTGGGAGCGGGGCGTACCGAGTTTTTTCGCGTTCTGTTCGGGCTGGAGCGCGTCCGTAGTGGTGAAATCAGGATGTTCCGATTCAGCGGGGCGGCGACGCCAAGCGCCCGCTGGAATCAAGGGACGGGGCTCCTGAGCGAAGATCGCAAACGGGAGGGTCTTGCCCTGAACATGAGCGTGGCCGACAACCTCACCTTGAGTCACCTGCACGGATTCGGGCCGGGACCGGTCGTGGTCCCGCGCCATCAATACGATGCGGCGCAACAGTGGATCGGACAGCTTCAGATCCGCTGCGAGCATCCGTCGCAACCGATGCACGGGCTGTCGGGCGGCAATCAGCAAAAAGCGGCGCTGGCCCGGCTCCTCCAACACGACGTCGACATCATGCTGCTCGATGAACCGACCCGGGGCGTCGACGTCGCGGCCAAGGCCGTCATCTACGAACTCATCGACCAGCTCGCGTGCGGTGGGAACGGGTGCCCGGCAAAGGCAATCGTTCTGGCCAGCAGTTACCTCCCGGAACTGCTTGGCGTGTGCGACCGGATCGCGGTTATGCACCGCGGCGTCCTCCTCCCTCCGAAGCCCCGCGAGGAGGTGGACGAGGAGAGCCTCATGAGGGCTGCAACGGGTGGAGCGTCGGCATGGTGAAACGGCTTCGCGCCACAGCCTGGCAAAGAGGTTTCCGTTCTGCCGGACCGCTGATTCTTGCGCTCATCGCAGTGTTTCTCTTTTTCTGTACGCTGCTGACGATCCAGGACCACCAGGAGAGTGGCCTATGGCGCATCCCCACGATTGCCTCGGCTGCCACCCTGGAAAAAATGGTGATTTACACCGTGGTCGTCGGCATCGCGGGCATCGGCGCGACCCTTGTCATCATCTCGGCCGGGATCGATCTCTCCGCCGGTTCCGTGATCGCGCTCGGCGGCGTGGTGACCGCCCTGTGCCTGGAACAGGGGTGGCCCCCGGGCCTGGCAGCGATGGCGGGTGTGCTGGCCGGCCTGCTGTGCGGATTCTTCAATGGACTGATCATCACGAAATTCCGCGTCGTACCCTTCATCGCCACACTCGGCACCCTTCTGATCATGCGCGGCCTCGCGAAGGGCCTTGCCGACGGAAAACCGGTGAACATCGAGCAGACATGGCTTACCGAACTGCTCGCGCTCCTGCCGGATGAAAAAAAGTGGATGCTGTTTCCCCCCGGGGCATGGGTCATGTTCGGACTGGCGGCCCTGACCGCGGCATTTCTTCGGTACACCCGCCCGGGTCGACATATTGTCGCGGTGGGGTCGAACGAGCAGACCGCCAGGTTGTGCGGCGTCGCGGTGGAACACATCAAGGTGTTCGTCTATGCCGCGGCAGGCGCCTTCGCGGGCCTGTCGGGCCTCATGCTCATGTCCTATCAACAGCAGGGCGATCCGACCGGGGCGATCGGGTATGAACTCGACGTGATCGCCGCAGTGGTAATCGGCGGCGCCAGTCTCAGCGGAGGCCAAGGTTCCATTCTCGGAACCCTCTTCGGCGCCATGATCATGGTGGTCATCCGCACCGGCTGCCGGCTCATGGGATGGGAGCCCTGGGTAACACAGGTCGTCACGGGAGCCGTAATCATTGTCGCTGTTGCACTCGATAGATTCCGGCACGCTCGGGATACCTAATACATCATGCTTCCCGCACTTGACTTTTAGGGTCCGACAACAGCATCAGGCGCCTTCCTCTTCCCCTCCCGCAGCTCATAACTTCGCAGGGCAGCGGAACGTCGAAGGGTCATCGCGGTAACGAGGACGAGAAGGAGCAGAAGGCCCCCAATGGCCAGCAGGACAACGAAAGAAACCTGGACATGTTTTTCAACCAAGCTCAGCGGCCCGATATCGACCTCGCCCCCCCCCGCCAACACCAGGTTGATCTCGAGTCCCAACGGCGGGCTGTGGGCGCCGGTGCGGTCAAATGGAAGGTGAAAGGGTCTTTCCAGGAACGTGCCGGATATGGCTGCGAAGGGACCGACCTCGCCCAGGGCGCGCGTCGAATCGCGGGAGCCATCAGGAAAGACATTCCACATCTCAAGATATCCTTTCCCTTCCACTTCCCGGGCGAGGACCCGCCCTTCCACCCCGTAAATCACCGACTGAATGGCCGGTTCATGAATCCGAGCCAATACAGTCGTTGACGCCACCCCCGGTGTGCCGATCACGCGAATCCAACGCTCACCCTCCCCGTCCGGCAAGGGTGGGTCAATCAGCGCCGCACCCTCTGGCAAGGTCTTGCTTGTCCAGGTGTAATAGACGACCGGTGGTGTCTGCCCCACCGCTATGTTCCCCGTAAACAGGACGACGAAGAACCCGAGCGCTAATCTCGATTCCATTATGTCGGGCCGCTCGTTTCGGCGCGATAGGCCTGCAGGATCGACTTGAATGTCTCAAAGTCCATCCGACCGTCCACATACTTGGCCCGGATCAATCGCTCCAATTGTGATTCGTTTCCGCGCTGCTCGAATACCCCGATTTTCGTGATCAGCCGATCGAGTCGGAGACGAATGGTCGGATAACTGACCCCATAGGCCTCCGCGACTTTCTTCAGCGACCCCGACGCCAGTACAAACCGCCTAAGGAATGCCCTGTCGTCTTCGTCGATTTGTTCAAGCCAATTTGCTCCTGCTGCGTCTGGTTCACTTTCTTTCATTAATTGAAATAAATATTACAATATACACTGCATTTTATTAAATAAAATTTTAATTTTATTAAAGCTCGCTTACGGTCCAGTTGTTCGGTGCAGGAATCCTTCGAAAATCGTGGGATTCTGGCTTGCCTGCAGCGTAATCGGCGTTATGATCCCGCACTTCACTTCACTTTCCCGGAGTAGATCGGTATGGCGAAAATAGAAACTCGGCGCGGACGTAAGTCTGTGAAAGGCAATAAGATTACCCGCAAGGGGTTGCCGAAGAAGAGTGGCGGCATCGGCTTGAACACCACCGGCGTTGCACGTCGTACCTTCAAGACCAACATGCAGCGTCGCAAGATCCGATTTTCTGATGGGACCGTGCGACGCATGTGGGTCCGCGTGAAAGACTTGCGGGCTGGTGTCTACGACAACCCCGACAAGGCTGCATTTTTGAGATCGAAAAGTTGAAAGCAGGCAGGCATGGCTAAAAAATCCTGGATTGAACGCAACAAGCGGCGACAGAAAACCGTTGAAAAGTACTCGGCTCTTCGAGCTGAACTGATCTCCAAGGGGGAATACCAGTCCCTTCACAAGCTTCCCCGGGACGCAAGCCCCACGCGTGTTGTCAACCGTTGCGGAATGACCGGCCGTCGCCGCGGATACATTCGCAAGTACGACTTGTCCCGCATTACCTTCCGCGAACTCGCCTCCCAGGGAAAAATTCCCGGAGTCATCAAGGCGAGTTGGTAGGAGGGATCATTGGCATTCAGGAATTGGGCGTCCGGCTCCCGGCAGGTTTCCCATTTTTATTTTCTCCGCGTGGCGCCAAGATGACATTTCCGGAATGTGGGAATGGCCCCGGAGACCTTGGTAGATTTTTACCGTCCCATCCTCAATTCCCCGATCTCCCACTTCGGACATTGACGTAGAAACCTGCACGGGGCGTTGTGGAAGATCTCGATCAATGATTCTTCGCTAAATCCCCGGCGGCGGCACTCCAGGACACACGCCTGCAACGTAAAGGGATCGCTGGGCCCCCAATCGGCGCTGGAATTCACCAACATCCGGTCCCATCCGTACATTTCCAGGACATCCACCGCGCGTTCCGAGGTCATCTTGGTCAGTGGATAAAGTGTCATGCCGGCCCAGTACCCCTCGTCGAGCACCTGCCGGACCGTGTGCTCCTCCACGTGGTCGATCCACACGCGTCCCGGATCTAGTTGAAAGGTTCGCAGAATCTCCAGAATCCGCGTGGTGCCCTTCAGCTTGTCATCAAGATGCGGTGTGTGAATCAGGATCAACTGGTCGTGGTCCAGGGCGAGTTGGACCTGCATTTCGAAGGTGCGGCATTCGTTAGCGGTCGACTTGTGCAGACCGATCTCCCCCACGCCCAGAACCGTTGGCGCCTTGAAAAAATCGGGCATTTTCTCGAGAACCGCCTGCGTCAGGGAAATGCTCTCCGCCTCCTTCGGGTTCACGGCGACCCAGCAGTAGTGCCGGATCCCGTACATGGCGGCGCGCGTCGGCTCGAATTCGCTGATCTGCTTGAAGTAGTCCAAGAAGGTCTCCGGATAGTCGCGGTCGAACCCGGCCCAGAATGCGGGTTCCGCCACCGCCACGACACCGGACATCGCCATCCGCTCGTAGTCCTGCGCGGTTCTCGCAATTCCGTGATAGTGAGGCTGTATGATGTACATGATTTATCATTCGCGAATACCGGTAGTAATTCGCGGCTGAAATCCGTAGGTCAGGGCTTATGTCGCTGGATCGCTGAATACCAGCGCAATCTGTTCCGCCCGATTTGCTTTCTCCTGCGCCGCGTTGAGAATGGACAGCGCTTCCCGGCATTTGACAAGCCGGGCGTCCTTTTCCCCGGAACGGTCGCTGGTTCGCTGAACCGCCCGGTCGTACCGGTCCATGATAGCGCCAATCTCAAGCAGCTTGCACCGTACTTCCAGGTAATACTCGTCGATGACCCGATCGGGATTCAACATCTCGGTCACGCCTCCTATACTTTCAGTTTCACGCTAGGCGATCCTATTCCGTACCGCTCCCGATTCCAACCCCGGACCCCCTGGGAGCGGATGAAGATTGTCTTCTTGTCTGGAAAATGCAATTTTTCGCGTAGAATGTCACTCGACAAACTCTTTGCCCGGCACATTGACACCCTGCAGCAGCGCTACGAAGAAACGTTGGAACTGCTGGATAACGAGGGCATCCGCATCGACGCGGTACTCCTCCACAGCGGTCGGCTGCAGCCCTATTTCGCCGATGACATTTCGATTCCCTTCCGGGCGCACGGCCACTTCCGGCATTGGGTCCCGCTGAATCTTCCCGACCAGGCGGTCCTGGTCCAGCCCGGGTGCAAGCCGGTGCTCTACCGGGTTCAACCGCAGTCGTTCTGGCTGGACACTTCGGTCGAGTGCGAGTCGTGGTGGGCTGATTCCTTTGAAATGGTGGAAGCATCCGGGAGGGACGAATTGCTCGAGTTGTTGCCCGGTCTGCAACGGACCGCCTTCATGGGCGAGGACACTGCATATGCATCGCGAATCGGACTGACCTCCCAGCTTTACAACGAGACTCACCTTCGCAACCGGCTCGATCATCACCGGTCCCTGAAAACACCGTACGAGATCGATCAGATCCGGTCGGCCAACCGTGTCGCGCTGCGGGGGCACCGGGCTGCGGAAGAGGCATTTTTCAATGGAAAGGGAGAGCGCGACATCCACCTCGCCTACCTGAATGCGTGCCAGGCCACGGAGCAGGACCTTCCCTTCCCCAGCATCGTCGCGCTCGACGAAAAATCGGCGATTCTCCACTACGAGCCCAAGCGTCGGACCGACAGCGCGGGCGCTCGTGTAATGTTGTGCGACGCCGGATACACCGTCCGCGGCTACGCGGCGGACTTGACGCGAACATACGTCCGCGATTCGGCGCACCCGGTGTTCCGAAATCTCGTCGACGAGGTGGCACGCATCAAAGATCGCATGGTGAGCGCGGCACAGGCCGGAAAATCATTCAAGGACCTCAACCAGGAGGCACACGACCTCGTTCGGACGGCACTCCGCGAGACCGGCGTGATTCGCGGGGGGGACGAGGAATCGAGGGAGCATCGGATTTCGAACCTGTTCTTCCCGCATGGAACCGGTCACCTGCTCGGCCTGCAGGTTCATGATGTCAGCGGTCTGTTCAAGGACGAAACCGGCGTGCTGGAGCCGCCGCCCGATGAGCACAAGGCGTTGAGGCTCACCCGCAGGCTTGAGGATGGCATGGTTTACACGGTCGAGCCCGGCATTTACTTCATCCCGATGCTTCTGAATGCGGAACGCAAATCGGAAAAGGGAAAGCTGCTGAACTTTGCCTTGATCGACGAATTGATGTCATGCGGGGGGATACGCATTGAGGACAACGTGGTGATTCGGAATGGGGGAGCCGAAAACCTGACTGCGGAGGAAAACAAATGAGACAGTCGGTCATGATTCTTCTGGTTTTTATCAACGGGTTGATTATTGGCGGGGCCATCGCCTGGATTCTGGAAGACAAACTGGAACCGCCTCCTCCCCCACCGGCAAATCGCTACCGGCTCGAACGCGCCGGGAACGGCCAAATCGGCTTCTTCGACCGGACGACGGGGAAGTACCTGTCTTTCCACCAACACGAATCCCTCTGGTTTATTGCCATCCACGATCCGGTCAACGGCTCAGTGACCTACCGGGAAACAAAACGGATCGAAGACCCGTCCTTTTCAAATGCCGTCGATCAGCTGAAGACGGAACTGCCGGAGCGATTGGGGCGATTGGGCCGGGATTTGTGACTGGAACGGCTTGCCGAACAGGCCCAAATACTGCTGGAGGATCTGGACAAGGGGCATGATTCAAATCGGTGGCCTGGCCGCCCTTTCGGCTCAAGCGGATCATCGCCATAAAGTGAAAAAGGTGGTCCTTATCGAAAATCCACTTCCCGGCGGTCGTGGCGGCGGCGCTGGTTGCGCTTCGCCAAGACCGGGCCGCCTCACTTCAGATCCGGCACCGCTACGCCCGCCTCCGACGCCGCATCAACAATGGTTTGCCACGTCCCGTCGGGGAAGGGAATTCCGTCACGGGCCCGTTGCTCATGCGACCGGAGTTCCATTTCACCGGGAATCAACACCTCTTCCACACCGTCCCGGGGCTTCGTCCCCTTCACGGCGCGAAAGAATCCGTCCACCTCCCGGCGAAACTCGCCGGGATCAACGAAACGACTCACATCGATCGCAATGACAACCGTGCCGTTTCCTTCAATATAGTCATCGCGATAGGCGGGCCCGTATCCAGTGAGAATCGCCCCAATAATTTCTGCAAACAGGGCGATCGCATATCCCTTGTGCCCCCCGAACGGAATCATCGCACCCAGCATTTGCAAATCACGGGTCATGAACTCGGAAGGTTCGGTCGTCGGATCTCCGCTTGCATCCAGCACCCAATCACCTGGGATCTTTTCGTTGTTCTGAAGCGCGAGAAGCACTTTGCCGCCCGCAGCGGCTGCCGTGGAAATATCGGTCACTAGCGGCGGCATCTCCCCGCCGGGAACCCCGAAACCGATCGGATTGCCCGCCAGCACCGGCTGGATCCCGCCAAACGGAACCATAGAGCCTCCCCGCGGCCCCGCGCTACAAATCACCAGCCCCACCAACCCCTCGTCGACAATCGCATTTGCATACCCCCACAACGCGCCGACATGGTTGCAATTCGTGATGGCAACGGCCGAGATCCCATGTCCCTGCGCCTTTTCAATCGACAGTTGCACTGCCTTCAGGGCGCAGAACTGCCCAAATGCGCGTCGGCCGTTGAACAACGCCGTCGGCCCCGCGTCCCGGACGATCTCGGGGACCGCATCCGGAACGATCTTTCCCGACTTTATGTCCGAAACAAACCGGGGAATGGCCACACAACCGTGCGAATCATGTCCCTGCAGATTCGTTTCAACCTGGTAATCGCTGACCATGCGAGCCACCTCGTCGGGTGCACCAAGCGTGCGATAGATATCGAAGGCGAGTTTTCGAATCGTCCGGTGCGGAACGGTCGGCATGGAGCAGTGGTAAGGCAGCGGCAATCACCTGTCAAGAATCAGATTTCACCGTGTCTTGTCCCGTAAAATCGCCCTCCGGCATCACGCAATGAGGTTCGACTTTCCGTTGTTGAAGAAGCTCCGAATGGCTCAATGTTCTTGCCGCGAGTCCGCGGAACCGGGAGAGTAACAAACAAATTTCACTCCGCAAGCTCCGCGCCTCCGTTGTTCTGTTCGTCCCCTTGCGGCCTGGTTGTTCCGTTTCCTTGCAGGGCGAAACAGTCGCACATTTCGAAATGCGGACTTGCAACGCAATCCGAAAAGAGTCCAACGTCTCCCCCGGCTTGGTCATGCCCCAAAACGGAAAGAAAATTCGCGTCGCGGTCGCCCAGTTGCCCGTTCAGGCTGACGATCTGGCGGCAAATGCCCACGAAATCCTCAGCGCCATCCGCTGGGCTGGACACAAAAAAGCCGATTTCATCGTGACGCCTGAAAGCGGACTAACTGGACACCACAACCGCTTCGACAAAAAAGCCCGTGATGAAGCCGTTCTTGAAATCCGCAGGGCGCTTCGCTCGGCCCGCGTGTACGGGATCATTGGAACCTGCGACAAACGGGGCGGTCGTTCCTATGTCGAACAGCTCATTATCCGGCGCGACGGAACGATGGTCGGAAGGCACTCGAAAATCGTTCTCGCCTCGGTCGACAGGAGCTGGGCATCTCCGGGCCGCTCCGTCCGGGTTCACAAGGATCGCGGGCTGAACTTCGGGTGCCTCGTGTGCAACGACTTATGGGCCGTACCGCTGTCAGGAGCCGATGTGGACCCCCGCCTGACGAAGAGGCTGGCGGAAAACGGCGCGCGGATCATCTTCTGCTCC
>CAZTAB010000365.1:0-5164 GCA_964611475.1 uncultured Verrucomicrobiota bacterium
CCCGGTTGGCTATGCTGATGGCCATGCCGTCGTCGTCCAGCCCGAAGACATTAGGCGACGCGTCAACACAGGGTCGGGGATCCTGTTTTATTGAGATTATAGGATCGGGCCTTCGGCACTTCCGTGGACGATGACAATCTCGAAATTGGAAATCCGAGATCGAAAATCAGCCTCCACTCTCGTTGAACTCCTGGTGGTGATCGCGGTCATCACCAATCGCCGTTCTCGTGGAAATGCTGATGCCCGCGTTACGTGAGGCGCGCCTCCGTGCATTCAGCATCACCTGCCTGGCGAACGATCATGGCGGCGTGTATCCGGAGGCGAACGAGTATCTGCCGAAAGGAAGCCACCCTGGTCTGCTTCACCCGGGGCCAACAGAGGCAAGGATGCGCTCCATCATGGGGTCATGAACACATCTTTCCGTCCAGTAGACCAGACTGCAATATGTTGAGGAAGTTTCACAATCAGGCAGGCGGAGTCACACGTGAATGGCACCCTCTTCCCTGAGGGCTTTTTCCCGGGAAGGCAGGGGATTACCACGCTGCATCCACGCTGCCGCCATCGGGTCAATTCGCCACATACTCCGGCACAGCCGAAACTTCGCACCGGAGGGCAACAGGACCGCTGCGCAGGTCCCCCATGGAAAAGACGCGTGAACTCCATGGACTTCGCCGGGGAACCTTACTCTTCTATAATCCGATAGGTTGACTCGATGTCGAATCCTCCCGGATCGTAGAGGGTCTGGAGCCCCCCGTCGCCCACCAGAGAAACCCCGGCGTCCCTGAAGACAATTGTTTCAGGGTTTTTAATCTGTAGCACATAGTTGCTACCCGGGGCGCTCTGGTATCTGAACCCGGTGGTGGAATCCGCGGCAACCTGAATAATCCTGGGCGCGAGCCCGGGGATTTCGGTGTAGATCTCTGACTCTGTCAGGTAGGTGTTGTAGATTCTCAGGTCATCGATGGTCCCATGGAAGGACCGGTCTTGGTTATAGTCCTGCGACCCGATGATCCAGCTGAAACCCTGTTCGCCTTCGGGATTGTTTACCATGGTCTGGAGGTCCGTGGCGCTTGTGTTGTCAAGCACGGCGACACCGTCGACGTACAGCGTTACGCGGTTGGCGGCTTGGTCCCCGGCTATGGCAACGTGATGCCATGAACCGAAGGGCACGCTATCGGGCGAGGCCCCCAGGTAGTTGATGCTAATCGGGGCGCTGTCGAACACTTCCGGCCGAAGATTTGCCCCCTCGGGGGGGGCGGAGTTGTGGCTGTTCTTGCCATGGGCCATGATAATGCCCGGATGATGGCCCATCACGAAACTCCACCCCGAGATGTCCTGGGTGTCCGCCGCATCTCTTTTGCCTGCCGTGTTTCTCCAGTAAGCAATGGTATACGCGTCAGACAAGGTGTCCATCTCCGCGTTGTCGGTATGAAACTTGACGTACCCATCCTGGGTGCCGCCAAAGGAGACGCCTTGTCCGTACTTGCCGGCAACACCCAGCGTTGCGCCCTCACCAGCCACTCCGTTCACCGTGCCGGCACTATCGTTGGCTGTTCCATCGTCAAATGTATAGTGATGAACCAAGTCCGCATTCACACGGAGTAGACCCGGCGTCACGAAAACGACAAAAGCCACGATCACGATGGCTCCTTCAACTCTTTGTATGGGGACGTTTTTCATAACTCCTCCGAAACTATTGGCTTCAGCCAGCTACTGTGAACCAACCACGCTCTCCTACCAGACCTTGAATCGGTAGCTTCTGCCCGGTAGACCATCCGTGTCATAGTGGGTTAGCACGCTTCCATCACCAGCGTAACTAGGACCCGAGGCCGCCCAGTCCCCCCGGCCAAATCGGTAGCCACCTCCACGGAATACGTCCGCCCCACCCTTGTTTCGAATGAAAAGGAGGGCGTTTTCTGCACAATCTCACTGAACGAGACCGTTCTTGCAGGTGCTGACGGGCGGACGGCCATTTGGGCCTGTACGCCGGCCGCGTCCAGGAAGTTGTCGAAAACCTTGAGTTCGTCCACGGCGCAGGCGCAGCCGCGGCCCGTGCCGGTGTTGGAGGGTTCACCCCCGAGAACAAAATTGCTCGGGGCTTCTCCCAGCCCGGTGAAGATACCGATGATCGTGTCTGCCACGGCCACGCCATTCGAGTAGATAATAACGTCGCCATATCCGGTCGGTCCGGCTGTCGTGGACCAGCTCACCGCGTAGTGAACCCATTTGCCGGTAGGCAGTGGGCCCGGGGATTGCACGACGGTCGCGGCTGTGAAGGGGAACGGCGGCAATTTTCCTTCGAAACGCATGTTCAGTCCCTGGGAGGGCTGATGTTGAATGATGTAGGGCATGCCCCCGCCCGACTTCAAGACGATCCAGTTTGCGTTGTACGGATTGTTGACGGCGATATCACTGAGATCTGAACCCGACGGTCCGGGATCCTGCCGGTACCAGAACATGATTGTTCCTTCGTTGGCCAGATTGAACGATGAATCATTCCCGAAATTGACCGCATTGTTCGGGACCCCGTTCGGCGACTGGTCCTCGGTGAAAGGGGGATCTGGAACGTCGAAGTTCCCGTCACCGCGGACCCCGGTGAACACCAGAGCGGAGCCGGCATTGGCTCCGCCGAACTCGCCCGGCACACCGGAGGGAATCCAGGAATCCACCGCGTCCATCCCGGACAGGAGCGTGCCGTCCTGGGAATTCGCGACGATTTCGTCGGCCGTAAACAAGCCAGCCCCCTCGTCAAACCGGTAATAATGAATGAGCGCTGATTGGGCGCTGAGCGCGCCGACCAATAAGCCGGCCGCGACAAAAGGAGGCAGACGGTGGTTTGAGACGTTTCCCATGTTTTTCTCCTCTCGACTTTGCTTGGGAACCTGTCGCATCAAGAGTCGACTTAGCAAGGCTACAATATCGTAAAAATTTTCGACGGCCTCGTCAATTGCCGCATGATCTTTTATCGGGACTCGTTTCGCATCCAAATCTATGGAAGGATTCGCGCGCTCCGCTTGCTATCATTGGCCGACAGGGGCGCCAGTGAAAGAACTGTGGTGCTGATCATGGCTCCAGCATCCCGGGAAAGAGAGCGGTTCAAAAGGTAATGACAAATTAAAACTCAAGATTCGAGATCTGCCTTCACTCTCATTGAGCTGCTGGTGGTTATTGCCATCATTGCGGTGCTGGCGGCGCTGCTGATGCCTGCGCTCCGCGAGGCGCGCCTCCGTGCATTCAGCATCACCTGCTTGGCGAACGTCCGCGGCGGTCACACGGTGCTGTCTACCTTCGCGAACGATCATGGCGGCGTGTATCCGGAGGCGAACGAGCACCTGCCGGACTACTTCAACGAACCGGGATGGCCCTATGAGGAGAGCCGTCGATACAAGCTCGATGACTATGTCTCCAGTCACAAGATCCTCCACTGCCCCTATTTCAGTTACTCACAAGTACGACTGCATGGAATGCGCCCCGAGGATCACTGGATCCGGGAGTGGAACAGGAGGGATTCGGGTGGCCCCGGACGCGGCTATTGCCACATGAACTACATGTGGATGGGAAACTACGGAAGGCGAGTTCTCCTGTACATGAACGGAGAACTCCCCTGGCCGGAAAGCATGGACGAAAGCGCTCCCGACCGGTCCCTGATTACCCATCGAATCAATCTTCTTCCGGGGTACGGCGGACAGTTCATCGGTCACGCCTCCAAGCACAATCTTCTTGGAATCAACAGGATCACCGAACCGGAAATGGAAACGGCCGGGCTGGTGGAGAACCCGGTCGGATTCGCCGATGGACACGTTATTGTCCGGTCGCCCGGGGAGATCAAGCGACGCGTCTTCCTCGGCTCCCGACCGGGGTTGCTGCATTATTGAATACCGTGGCACGGGCGTCTTGCTCATCGCCTGGCCTGCAGTCGACATTCCGAGTCCGAAGTAGCCCGGCACGGGTCACGCACTCGTCCTCTGCGAAAGGGCCGCCCTGTCTTTCCCCCTTGATTCCGCCTGCGCAGTGATGCGATAAATATTCCCATGAATACAGCCCCCCATCTTCCAATCAAGGTCCAATACTTTTGCGATGCCACTCCGCCGGGCATCGCCTGCCGCGAGGAAAACTTCGAACGCCGGGAACTTCAATTCGAGCTGCCCGTGGCACAGACCGCCCTCGTCCTCGTCGACCTCTGGAACGTTCACCACATCTACAGCTGTGTTGAGCGTGAAACGTCCGTGCTCAAGGAGAAGTTTCTTCGCGTCATCGAGGCTGCAAGAGAGTCCTGGGTGACCCTCGTGCAGGCGCCAAGCCCGGAAGTGATCCGAAACCAGGAGAAATTGCAAAAGCGGGTCTACGGCGGGTGGTCTGATCCAGATATGAGGCGTGCCCCAGCCGACTGGCCGCCGACGGATTTCATGGAGCGCAGCGGGGACTATCACGCTTTTCGACATCCGCGCCAGCAACCGCCGGGCGTCCAGCGGTTCTGGGATAAGCTGGATGGACAGATGGACATCAGTCCGCTCGTCGAGATCGCGGACTCCGATTATCTCGTGGCCACCGGCGACCAATTGCACGCGCTGCTTCGGGAGCAGGAGGTTCTTCACATCCTCTACGCAGGGTTTGCCACCAACTGGTGCATCCTTGGGCGAGACTACGGCGTGGCCCCGATGTATGGGCGTGGATACAACGTGATCCTGCTACGCGACGCCACCGAGGGAGTGGAATTCCCGGACACCCTGGAGCAAGGTTGGGCCACCGAATTGGCCGTGCGGGAGGTGGAGCAGAAATACGGGTATACCGCGACAAGTGCGGATCTGATTGCCGCGTGCGGGAAAGCCCGTCCTTGACTCGGCCGCCCCGGTCGTTGATTGGGAACCAAGCCTCGTCCGGTCCCGGAAATCAGCCTGGATTGTTAAAACAACATCCACATCCCGCCGGGTTTATCCGGGGAGCGGTGATCCTGTGTCACAACCCCGTGAATACCAAACACGTGCCCGAGAAGGGGAAATGAATGAGCCTGGCTCCATTCTCGCTCTGGCCGCATATTGTCGTTTTATTCTTGGTTTTCGTAGTGCAAGATCAAGTCCATGACGGGTCCCGCCGTCATATCGGACTAGTACAAAATACGATCATTCTGCAATGAATCACGAAACATCAGCATCCCTGCCCAGGA
>CAZTAB010000366.1:0-12375 GCA_964611475.1 uncultured Verrucomicrobiota bacterium
ATGCGCGATAAGGCACGTCGACGAAATCCGGGGAACCGGCACGTTACCGGGAGAGGTTTTCCCCCCAGATTCCCGTCCGGAACACTCCCTAGTCGCCAAAAACGAAAACCTGTGAGCAGCACTGGACGGAATCCCCGGCGCCCGCCAGGGAAATCGCGATGCCGGTCCGGGATCGTCCGCTCACCGATGAGTTTACTTCAACCGGAGTTCCACAGTTGTCCAGCAAGGCAGTGACTCGCACGATGTCCTCTCCTAGCAGATCAACCACCGTGTTGAGCATATGCGATCCGGTGTCGAAGAGAAATCCACCTCCGGAGATCACGGGGTCCTGTCGCCAGGTTCCCGTAGTGGGACCTTTCCAGTTCTGGTGTGCATATGCCGAAATGGCTGTTACGCGGCCGATGGCGCCTTTGCGGAGAAGCATTTTCGCCTTCTGAATTGCCGGGGAAAGACTGCCGGGAAACGCAACCACGAGCAGGCGGCGTGTCTCGTCCCGTAGCCGGATAAGCCGCCGGGCTTCCGATGTGCTCATTACCATCGGTTTTTCCAGGCAGACATCCATGCCGCTTTTCAGGCATTCCCTCGCATTTTCAAAATGATACTTATGCGGGGAGCAGATTAGTGCTGCATCGGAAGGGCCCTGCGCTTTCAGCAGTTCTCGAATGGAGGAAAAGAACGGCGGAACGGGTGCTCCCTGCCCGGCGATCAGGGCCTCTGTCGCCTGCCTCGCATCCTTGCTGGGCTCCACCAGCCCGGTGATCCGGGTTGATCGCTTCATGGCAAGCATGGAGCGAATATGAGCGCGGGCCATCCCTCCTGTCCCCACCACAATGGTTTCCGTTTTTTCCATCGGGCGTGACTATAGGAACGTCATTGGGCTTTGACTACAAATTCTTCGTCTCGACCGGCCCTTCGAAAGCCGCCATGGGCGCCAGGACAATCCGTTGCTTGCCGAGTTTTGCCCGGAATCGATCAGTACGATGACGCGGAAGTATCGTTTCGAAGTCACGGATGCCACGCGGGATGTCCGGGCACGCCGAGCTCGCGTATCTGTCGAACCCCCGGGCTCTTGGCGGGTTCCATTGCATCGTGTACGGTGCTCCGCACCATGAACTTTTCCTTTATGAGCTTTTCCTGCCCGGGTCTGGATCTAGACTCCATGCTGTCGTTCGCGAAGCGCCTTGGGTACGCGGGGATCGAGCCGCGGGTGCAGAGCGTTCACCGGCATGGGATCGAGTTCGAAGCGACGCCCGAGCAGCGGCGGGTCATTCGCTCGAAAATCGAGGACAGTGAAATTGCCATGTGCTGTCTCGCCACCTCTTGTAAATACGCGGATCCGGCGACGGTCGATGAACATGTCGAGGCAACGCACCGGGCCGTCGATCTGGCCGGCGACCTGGGATGCAAGCGGCTTCGCGTCTTTGGGGGTGTCATGGGGGAGGGCTTTTCACGGGACGACGCGATTGCTCAACTGGTGGACAAGCTCGGTCCCCTGGCCGGCCCCGCAGCGGAGCGCGGCGTTGTGATCTGCGTGGAGACACACGACGACTGGTGCGATCCGTCGCATTTGGCCGCGGTGATGAGGGAGGTGGATCATCCGAACATCGCCGTCAACTGGGATATCATGCATCCGGTGATGCGGGGCGGTGAAACAATGGAAAGTTCTTTCGGTACGCTGGAGCCGTGGATTCGACACGTGCACGTGCACGATGGGCGTCAGGATGACGAGGGCCTCGTCACCTGGCTTCCGGTCGGAGAGGGTGTCGTCGACCATCCGTCCGCCCTCCAGTGCCTGAAAAATTCCGGATACAAGGGCTACGTCAGCGGCGAGTGGATTGAATGGGAGCCGGCCGAGGTGCACTTGCCGAGGGAATTGGAGCGGCTGCGCAATGCGGTTCATCCGCATTAATCCGTATTCAGCCAGTGGAGGCATGCCCCATCGGCCCCGGGCGACTCTGTATATGGAACCTGTCGGTCTCCTTTTGGACCGGCAGAGCAATGCACGGGCCGGGGCCTTCCGAAAAAGGTGATGTGCTCGATGTTGAGCCGTTGCGACCCCCCCCCGGAAGCTCGGGGGGTTGAGTAACAAAGTGTTCTTCCGGGTGGGCACTGGGCGTGTCCGGCAGCCGCGAAAGCCCGACACAAGCAGGGTGACAAGGGATGGCTTGGGGAGGACACGGCGATTGTCTTGACGTCGGGCCCGGCATCTGGGACATATCACGCCTTTGATTGTTGACTGCACCATGCCTACAGTCCGCCCACCACTTGGAGAAGTCCGTAAAAAGCTTCGCATCAAATGGTATCGATGCCCGATCGATTCCGATGACCTTCGCGCGCTGATACAGCGCAGCAACTTGCGTGGCGCTTTCCAGGCAGTCGGGCATATCGGCCTGTGGTGTTGCACGGGCACTCTCACGTTCCTGGCATTTGAGCACGGCTTGTGGATACTGTTTGCGGCCGGGCTCTTCCTGCACGGTACCGTCGGGACATTTCTGCGCGGTATCGCCGTTCACGAGTTGGGTCACGGGACCGTTTTCCGTACCAAATGGCTGAATGCATTGTTCCTGCGGCTTTACAGCGTCGCCGGGTGGTGGAACTTTCACGACTACGCCATGAGCCACACCTATCACCATCGCTTCACGCTTCACCCGGACGGCGACCGCGAGGTGCTGCTGCCGCGTACGCCGATCCTGCATGTCCTGTATTTGCTGCAACTGTTTACGGTCAATATTTTCGGCGGCCCGGAATCGAACGGCATCCTCCCGATTTTTCGAAAAGTCTTTATGACCGTCTTCAACAGGTACGAGGACGAATGGCTGATCGCCTGCTATGAAGACCAGCCGAAGGGACGCCGCCGCGCCGTGAACTGGATGCGGGTGGTTCTGGCGATCCACATCGCCGTCGCGGCAACAGCCCTGGCCTTTGGACACTGGATCCTCATCGTCCTGTTCTCGTTTCATCTGTTTGTCGGAAATGCCTTGAAGTATTTCGTGGGGCTGCCGATGCATTGTGGCCTTCGCGACAATGTGCCGGACTTCCGGCTTTGCGTGCGGACGATCCGGCTCGACCCTGTTTCGGAATTCCTGTACTGGCATATGAACTGGCACACGGAGCACCATATGTTCGCGGCCGTTCCCTGCTACAACCTCGCCAAGATCCACGAGCTGGTGAAGAATGACATGCCGGTGCCGAGGTCATTGGTTGGTGCCTGGCGCGAAATGCGTGATACCTGGCGCCGGCAGAAGGAGGATTTGGACTACGTCTTCACGACACCTCTGCCCGAGTCTGCGCACCCGGCGGTGGTTGAAGTGTCGACACTGCCGGAGGAAGAGCCGGATTCGGTGGCGGCATCAATCGGCGACCTCGCGCCGGAAGGGTTGCGGGAGTAGGCGCTTCATCTTTCCTGCAGGGAATTCGAGGGCGCGATGCCCGCTGGATCAGAACGAGACCGGGTCGGAGTCCGAGACGTTTCCCCCGCTCACGGAGGGGCTTGCTTCCAGCAGTGACCACTCGCTCGCAAGTGTGTCGTGTTTCCCGCCGAAACGCTTCAGCCCCTTGGCTTGCACTCGAAGGCGCTGGCCTGCAATTGCCTTTTGGGTGCCATGAATGTTCTCTGGCGCAAGGCATTAACGAATCCGTTCCTCCTCAGGGATTCACGGGAATCCAGGTGAACGAGACGGGCTTCTCAACCTCCAGCGTAGTGTCGGTTGCCGCCAGTGTGGCCCCGTCATCTTGGATGGAGAACAGGTTGATCCGGTCCGACTTCTGATTCGCGACCAGCAGGACTTTCGACGCGGGATCCAGCGAAAGGGCCCATGGAAAGGAACCGCCGCTTGCTACGTGACCTATCGGCCGGATGCGCCCGTCCGGTTTGTCGATTGCGAAGATCGCAACGGAGTCGTGGCCACGATTTGTGCTGTAGAGAAATCGCCCGTTTTTGTGAACGCGCACGTCGGCCCCGTAGGTCACCATGTCCACACCCGCTGGCAGCGTGGTCTCCGCCTGGTTGGGCGTCGTGCTCATTGTTTGTGGATCGGCACCCAGCACCAAAAGGGTGTTGTCGTATTCGGTCATGCAGTACAGAGGACTTCCGTCAGGGTGGAACGCAAGGTGGCGTGGCCCGGCTCCCGTCACAGTCTCCACGGCGGGCGGAAACGCAGTCTCAAGGGCGCCTGTCTTGTTGTTGAACGTGTGCACGAAAATCCGGTCCAGTCCCAGATCGGTGGAATAGACGGTGCGGTCGTAAGGATCAAAAAGAACGCAGTGGGCATTTGCCTTTTCTCTTCCTGCTGGAACTTTCGGTTGGAAATGTGCCACCGCGTCACCGAGAGACCCGTTTTCCTGGACGGGCAACACGGTTACCCGACCGCCCCCGTAGTTGGCCACCAGCACGAATCGGCCGTCCGCCGACACGCTGAGGAAACAGGGTGCGTTGCCGCCCGCCGGCCGGCGATTCAAGTACTCGCTCGTCCCGGCCACGGCGTCAATCCGGTAGGCAGCCACCGCGCCCCCCTCCACACCGTCGCAGTCGTCGATGGCGTCGGCCACGTAGAGGAAGCGGTGGCGGGGGTCGGTCGCCGCATGCAGGCACGAGGTCACGCCCTCGGTCACTTCGCCGATGCGTGAGTAATTGGCTCCGGCTTGATCATGTCGAAAGATGACAATGCCGGGACCGTCCTCCTGACCGAAGCAGGTTACTATGAGGAGAGAGGCCGAACTCATGCGATACAGCATGGCAGATGGATTGCGTACGTAGCAAGTGGAGAGAAACGGTCGTGTGTGATTTCTTTTCCCTGGGCGTCGTCGGTCTGTTTTCTTGTTGTTTGCACCCACTTGAAGGATGGACCCAATCGCTTGAAGATCTTCTGGGTATTTCCAAGGTAATCGATCAACCTGGCCAGGGCATCCACCGGAAGTTCTTGTGAGGCGTACACCGCTTCTTCAATTGTGGCCTCAGGGTTTTTCAATAACACGAGCCTTTCGGATAACAGAAGAAAAGCTTTTATCCCTGTACCAGGCCGACCGGATGGTCGGCGGGATGCTCCATCCTACACAGGATGCCCCGTCGCAATTTTGCATGATTGATGAACCCCTTGCTCAGGGGTTCGTTTCCGAATTTATTTGCGATTTCCTTTTCCGTCCGGCTGCACCCCTTCTGCTGGATCTAATGAAAGAGCGTGGCTATGGGAGGGTGGCGTCCGGATCCGAAATCACGAGGTATGTCGCAAGGGGGGGATCGGAGCTTCTCCGGTCTTCCTTGATTTGTTGCTCCAGTCTATCTATACAAAAGCATGATGTCCCCGTCTCGCGAACCTATCGGGCGCGTTACGTTGCCCGCAGGCTCCCGGTGTGGGAATCGGAAAAATAAATGAAGGGACTGCTTTGGATAGATTCGGGGCCGAAGGCGTAGCCTCGCACATGTAGCAGCGGGTCGGGCACCCGCGCGAGGGGCCCTGCTTGCTGTCCGGTGATACTTTTTCGAACTCAAAGAGGATATTTTCCTTCATTTAGACATCATGCGAACGAAGTTTCTGTTCATGCTGGCGCTGATCCCGGGCGTAACCATTCCTTTCAAATGCAATGCACTGGTCCTCGCAGACAATGGTGAAGCCCTTGCCCGAATCGTGGTGGCGCCCGATGCGTCGCAACCGGTGGTTCATGCCGCAGATGAACTGGTCGATTTCCTGAAGGAGATCACTGGCGCGGAGTTCAAGTGTTTCTCGTCCCGGGAGGAACAAGGGGTGAACATATTGGTCGGTCCGGAAGCGGCGCGCCAGGCGGATCCGGATTTCTCGGCGAAATCACTGGGGGCCGAAGGACTGGCCGTTCGCACCGTCGGCAACGACCTGATTCTTGCTGGGGGCGAGCCGCGCGGCACGCTCTACGCGGTCTATGCATTTCTCGAGGATGTCCTCGGATGCCGCTGGTACACGCCACACGCCGACGTCATTCCCCGCGCCTCGACTCTCAAGATCGAGCCGCTCAATATTATTCAGCGCCCTTCGTTCGAGTACCGCGAAGTGTTTTACTCCCCGGCCTTCGACCCGGATTGGGCCGTGCGAATCAAGAGCAATGGTCAGTGTCAGCACCACAGCTTGGAAGAAAAGCACGGGGGGAGAGTGATCTACGGTACGTGGTGCCATACGTTCGGCGCACTCATCCGTGACGACGAATACCTGGAATCTCATCCAGAGTATTTCTCGCTGATTGACGGGACGCGCGTTTCCTCCGGGCAACATACCGGTCAGATCTGCCTGACGAATCCCGACGTACTCCGAATCGCCACTGACAAAGTGCTTTCCTGGATCCGGGAGAGCCCGGAAGCGAAGATTTGGTCGGTCTCCCAAAATGACAATGATCTGGGCTACTGCCGCTGCGAAAACTGCTCGGCAGTAGCGGAAGAGGAGGGAAGCCAGTCCGGGCCGATCTTGCGGTTTGTCAATGCCATTGCAGAAGTGGTTGTTCGGGAGCGTCCCGATGTCCTGATCGATACGCTGGCCTACCAGTACAGCCTGGATGCTCCTCAGATCACAAGGCCTCACCCTAATGTCCGGGTGCGGCTCTGTTCCATCAGCTGCTGTCAACTGCATCCCTACGCGAAATGCGACCACGAGCGGAACGTGCGATTTATGAAAGCGCTGCGAGAGTGGAGCGACATCACCGACCAGCTTTACATCTGGCACTACACCACCAATTTCGCCCACTTCCTCATGCCGATGCCCAACCTCGATGAATTATCAGAGGACATTCCCATGTATCGTCGGATGGGGGTAAAGGGGCTCTTTATGCAGGGGGGAGGGAATGATCAATACCTGGGCCGTTTGGGTGCGGGATTCATGGACGAGTTGAAGGCCTGGCTGATCGCAAAAATGATGTGGAATTCGGACAGCGACCCGCGTGAACTGATCAAGGAATTTCTCGGCGGGTACTACGGCAGGGCGGGCAAATGGATCGGAGACTATCTTGACCTGCTGCACGAGAAGGTTCGCGAGGATAATGTGCACGGCATGCTCTGTGAAACGCCCGATTGGCTGTACCTGTCAGCTGATCTCCTGGCGCAGGGCAACCGGTTGTTCGATGCCGCGGAGACTGCCGCGGAGACCGGTGAGATCCTTGCCCGTGTGAAGCATGCCCGGCTCTCCCTTGAGTATGTGGAGGTCCTGCAAGGGGTTCGCAAAGCCCTGGGACTGGGTCGGTTGCCCGCCCAGATGACGACTCCCGATTATGTCCGCGCCCTGCGCGAGCCGCCCGGAACCGACCCGCAAACCCGCTCCGCCGAAAAGGGGGAGGCACTCCGAAGATTGGAAGATTTTATCGAGCGTTGCGAGGCCGACGGCATGACACACTTCGGGGAAGTGCCGTACACCGTGCGGAGCTACTTCGAAGCGCTTGCAGCCCCGCTCCGGACGGGATCATGAGGTTCGAGAAGAATTGAAGCGCGGTGCACCCAACATGGAATGCACCGGGAGGGCGGAGCGGCGATGGACCTTTGGCTTTTCCCGGAGGGGCGGTAATTTCGCCTGTGCTTGCCACCCCGCTTCCTTCATGAGCCTCCGCGGCACATGCGTCATTTTATCCCGACCCACTCGACAGATTCTTTCCGTAGGTTTATGTTCTCTTGATGAAACATCGGTGTAACTGCTGCCACGGGAAGGGAAAATGAAGGGCGATAAGCTATCGGAGCGTAAGGAGCCCGAAGCGGAGGCGCGCGTGGAAGCCCCGGGATTCCTTGTCGAAACCGGTGACTGGGTGCTTCTCCGGGGCGAGGGGGAGATCCCTCGGCAGGTTGCATCCGTTTCCGCGGATCAGATCCGGTCGGTCTCCGGGAAAACCATTCCGAAGAGAGAATTGCTTCCATACGTTCTCCCCTACCCGGGGGATGGGTTTGTCTATTGCTCTCGCGGCGAAGCTGAGCAGTGGATCGCCTATCACCGTGATTTCCCGATTTCACGCGACTGGGATCTGGAGTGGGACCGGATGTTCCCTGGTTGCGTGGAGAACGACACCTACAAGCATCTCTACCGCCGCCGACTGACAAAAGAGAACGAATCGTAAATGACAACGGACGAAATGCCTGTCCCCTTGTGTTCTCCGGATGAACCAGCGCATGCCATTCCAGGGGAAACGGCCCGCCTCAGGAGACTGTAGGCGGCGTGATTTCCACGATGGGGATTCTTTATAATTTTCAGTCTTTGCTCCCCGCGTTGTTGAGAAGGGGTGGGTAAGTGATTTTGTGGAATTTCGTTTTTTTCGAAAGAGCATTCAATTTTCCAGGCGTGACCACGGAAACAAAGGGGAGGTGATTCCATGCGTGATTCCCATGCGGTGAAGGGACGGATTATTGATGCGGCCGATGAACACGGACTGACCGGGGTCGTTGTCTCCAGCGGCGAGTCTGTCACGACGACCGGTCCCGATGGTTCCTTCTCCATGGAAATCCGGCCGGAGGTCGACCGACATATGTTTGTCACTGTGCCTGCAGGCTACCGCCCGGGCGATGATTTCTACCGGACAATCAGTGACCCTGGCTTCATTGATGGGGACGCGGTGTTCCTGCTGGAGCCGTTCAGCCCGTCGAGCTGTGAGAGGTTCACCTGCGCCCATATCACCGACTTGCATGTCGGGCTCAAGGGCGGAACCACCACCCCGCCAGAAACGCTGTGCGCCGATTTCGCCGACGTGATGCACGATAGTTTACCTGATTTCGTGGTTGCCTCCGGGGACGTGACGCAATGGGGGACGCCGGATCAATTGAAGGCCGTGGCTGACTGTGCCGGGACGCTTCCCTGTCCCTGGTTCCCGCTTTACGGTGCCCACGACGGTCAATACGAACGCATGTGCGGCACCACGCGGGAGGAGATGGATGAGTTGAAGCTGCTGGGGAAATTCCGGGAGATACGCGGCCGGATTCCCGCCCGGGCGGAAAAGGTGTCCTGGACGCAGGAATTCGAAAAGGTGTTCGGACCTCCTTGGTACAGTTTCGACTGGGGACGATGGCACTTCGCCCTGTTCCCGAACGAGGTCGTGCACTCCACGGTGGACGATGCGAGGAAGAAGCGATGGCTCCGGGCGGATCTCGCGCGGCATGCGGGGGAAAGGTCTCTTGCCGTCGTCGTGCACGTGCCGCCTCCGCCGGACGAGTTGGACTATCTGGAGCAGGCCGGAGTGAAACTGGTCCTGCACGGGCACTGGCATTCCTCCAAGGTATTCCAATGGGGAGGCATGACCGTAGCCGCCGCGCCTCCGCTTTGTTTCGGGGGACTCGACACCTCGCCGCGCGGATATTACCGGATCGACTTTGAAGGCGATTCATTCCGGATTGAGCGCCGCATCCTGGTCGCAGCGGGGATTCGCACGACCGGGCCGGGAGTCCGCGAGCCTCGATGGACGTGCCGGCTTCCGGGTCATATGCACCGTGCGGCACCGGTTCGGTCCGGGAACGACATTCTTGCGTCGGTTCAGAACCCGAGACACCCGGGCGAGAGTGGCGTGGCATGCGTGGATGGCGGCGTGGGCACCGTGCGCTGGTTTTTCGGGATGGAAAGCGCGGTGCCGAACCGGGTGGCTCTCGATGCGGCCGGTTCACGCGCGGTGGTGGTTTCCTTGACGGGGGAGGTCTTCGCACTCGACACCGCGACGGGGTCCCCGTGCTGGAAGGCGCGGCTGCCCGATCACCCGTATCGTTGGGCGTGCGCCGCACCATTGGTGGTCGGAGACAGGGTGATTGCCGGCGGCCGGGCAGGATACGGATGCTGGGAACTGGGTTCTGGACATCAACGGTGGTACCAC
Source organism: uncultured Verrucomicrobiota bacterium (assembly GCA_964611475.1). Classification (GTDB taxonomy): domain Bacteria; phylum Verrucomicrobiota; class Kiritimatiellia; order SLOV01; family SLOV01; genus CAUZEO01. The sequence goes on from CAZTAB010000366.1 coordinate 9,790, forward strand.
AAGATCGCCGATGAGGATCGTTGGCCTAGTTTCTAGGGCCCCGTCTCGTGGCTCGGAATTGTGATTTTTGCGGCAGGGAACAAGAAGCTGGAAGCCGTCGATCTTGAATCAGGCCGGCACGTCTGGAGTCGGCCCCTGGGGCTCAGCCAGCGGTATGGCTCCCCGGTGGTTCTTGGGGACCGGGTGATCACAGGTGGTGACTGCAACGATGCGTATGCTCCCGGAGAGGAGCCGACAGGGCTGGCGGTATTAGACGCGGCAACCGGCGATGAAATCTGGAACCGGCACGTGCTGGAGGCGCGCTATCCAACCGGGTTGGCGGCCACCGGAGACCTGATTTTCGTTTCGACCCCCCACGGTGAGGTGCAGGCGTTCGATATGGAAACGTCCGCCCTGCGCTGGAGGCATTCGTTCAGCGCGAGTCACCTGGACGCGACGCCCTATCGTCGGGACATATCCGCCGTCTTTGCAGAGCCGCTTGTCGCGGATGAGGAATTGATCGTCGGTGGTTGTGACGGAATTGTCGCCGTTCTGGACACTGCAAGCGGCGAGGTTCGAAAGGAATACGCGCTGGGTTCGGCCATTACCGCACCCGCCTGCCTGCTCGGCGATGGATTCTGTGCCGGCACGTTCGATGGCCGCCTGTTTCATTTCGGACCATAGACTATTTGGATTCCTTCATTGCCACACAGCGCGCCCATTGTTTCCCGAAAGTACACAAGGCGGCAGAACCTTGGATTGCGTGGATCTTGGACTGGCTAATCCATTTGTTCCTCGTCGGATGCGGCGCTCAGGGTTTGGAGTGCGGCGTCTCGGATTTGTGGAGAGTACGGCTCGAACCAAAAGGCAGTCAGCACAGGCAATGTGCCCGTGCTACGGGCCTTTGGCTCCTGCCGCAGCGATGGCCTGCCGGGTGCCTGGGAGATCGAAACACTCCTCCTGGTTCGTCCGCATGAAGCGCGTGGCCAGGTGGATGGCGTCCTGTTCTGACATGAGCCCTTCGTTGACTTCCGCCTGCAATGCGCGCCGCAACCCTTCCCGGCCCTGTGCCGCGTAGGCGACCGATTGCTGCGGCCACCACACATCCCCCCCGAAAGCGAAGACCTTGTGGTCGGGCGCCGAGTGAATCAGGCTGCGAACGAAATCCGTTGTGACGTGCGGGTTGATCGACCACGCCCAGCAGAGGTCGGCGTATACATTGGCGAAGTGCTTCACCAGGACGGTTAACTCGTCGCTGTAGGGGTAGGCAATGTGCATGAGAATGAACCGTGTGTCGGGATGGTGCCGCAGCAGATCACAGAGGTGCCCGGCCCGAATCCGCTCGATTGGCATGCAATTTGTCCCGCCGTAGGTTCCGGTGTGAATTTTGAACGGGAGGTTATGCCGTGCTGCGAGTTCGCATCCACGTGCGAGGCACCAGTCCCCCAGGCACAGCCGGGCCTCTGCATCTCCTCCTGCAGGATCGCGCAGCACATGCTGCAGGGCCCGCCCGGCGTCCCCGCGAGTGCGGGGTTCCCATCGCAGCGTCCGATCGTAGGCGTGCTGCGTTTTTACCGCCACGGCGCAGGGCGCAAATGTCTCAAAAATCGATTCCATGGTTTCATCGAGCGACTGCAGGTCTCTGATTCCGTCGCCGTTGTGTTCCTTCAGCGATTCGTAATGCAGTTCGCCCCTGCTGAATCGAAGCCAGGAGAGGTCATACAGGAAAAAGTTCGGACCGGAATTGTCGGGCAGGCATGCGACGTTTGTATCGTCGACCTGTACGTGGTCCAGGTGGGCGATGTCCCGAAGCAGTCGCAGCCGCTCGCCCGGTTTACGTAGGGCCTCGTGTCGAGGCAGGGCGTCCCGGAGTGAATCGACTGTGACCTGCTCGATGCCGTACACGCGGCGTGCGATGATCCGTGTTGCCTCGCCGAAGCCGGTGTGATGGCAGCGCTTCCAGGCGTCCTGTACCGGAGCGAACCGCTTCTCCAGGTCGGAGTCAGCGGAATCCACAAGCCGTGCCACTGCCTCTTCTGTCGCCCCCGCACAGACCAGGTCGGCGCGTATATAGTGTCCAAACAAAACATGGAGAAGATCCGGGCCGCCCTCGACGTAGGAGGACTCCTTTTCCAGGTGCTCGTGCGTGTCGATCAAGCGGACCTCTTCAATATGTTGCCGGAGATCGTTCATTTGTCGTCTTCTTTCAGATTCTCGCCACTTCATGGTTGCCGGTGCCGATTCACCCCTTACCTTAGTGGCAAATGCGGGCGTATATCCATGGTTTTTCGTCCAGCGAACAGGCGCGCCTCATCCGCCAGGCGACCGTGCTGGAACGTGAGGTGTTTCGCGGGCTCGACTTCTCGGATGCCGTGTCGCTCCTCGAAGTCGGCTGCGGGGTGGGTGCCGAGTTGCAGATCTTCCGGCGGCGGTGGCCCCATCTTCGCTTCACCGGCCTTGACATCAGCCCGTTGCATCTAGCGGCGGCGCACACGGTGATGCATGACGAGATTCGCGACGGTCTCGCGACCCTTGTCGAGGGCGATGCGTGTAACATGCCGCTCGCCAATGCCTCCTTCGATCGTGTCGTCACGATCTGGACGCTTG
>CAZTAB010000367.1:0-4206 GCA_964611475.1 uncultured Verrucomicrobiota bacterium
CAGTTGCAATGTGTATGCCGTCCGGGGGGCGGGCGGCGTGCTGATCATCGACGCGGGTACGGGCCGCTGGCTCGACCATGTCGATCAGCTGACGGAACCCCCGGCGGCCGTCCTGCTGACGCACTACTTCCGCGACCACAGCGCCGGCGCGGTGCGGGCCGCTGCTTCCGGCATCCCGGTTTATGTCGGCGAGCATGACCAGGAAAAGTACATCGATCCGGCCCAGCACTTTCGCGAACGCAGATCCTATATGATCTATGACTGCGAATGGGATCAGTTCAGCCCGATTGAGGCGGTGCCGCTTGCCGGCGTTCTTCACGACTATGCGACGGTTGAGATCGCCGGCCTGTCCATCGAGATCATCCCGCTGCCGGGCGCGCCGATGTCACAGATCGGATTCGGCATCAGGCTGCCGCAGGCCGACATGCAGGCCGTCTTCAGCGGCGAGACCATTCACTCGCCCGGCCGCGTGCCCCGCGTAGCGCCTTTGCAGTATGACTATTGCGATGTCCCCGGCCTGGCCAACGTCTACTACTCGGCGCAGATCCTCCGCCAGCGGGAACCGGCCGCGCTGCTGCCCAGCCTCGGCGAACCGATCCTCCACCGGGTCGATACGGCGCTGGCGCAACTACAGGACAGTCTGCGAAGCCTGTGCCGCAATCGTGAGACCTATTTCGGCGGGTTTCCCATGGAGCAGCGGCTGGATCTGCTGCACGAGGATCCGCTTGTGCAGGTAACGGATCACCTGTACTTCAATCGTTTCACCAACGCCTACACCTGGCTGCTCATTAGCGAATCAGGGAAGGCCATGGCGCTGGACTATGGCTATCTCTGGTTTCCCGTAGGCATGGCGCGCTATCCAAAGCAGGACAATCGCCGGCCGCTGCTTCACTCGGTGGATGAGCTGAAAAGACAGTTCGGGATCGACCGGATTGACGTGGTGCTGCTCAGTCATTTCCATGATGACCATGTCATCGGCGTGCCCATGCTCCAGCGCCTCCACGGGACCGAGTGCTGGGCGGCAGACACGTTTGCCGACCTGGTCGAGCACCCGCAGGCTCATACATTCCCGTGTACCATGACCGCCTCGATCAACGTGGATCGCCGGTTCGGCGTCGACCAGACGATTCGCTGGGAAGAATATGAATTTCATTTTGCTCCGATGAGCGGTCACACCCGATTCGCGTCGCTCATCGGGTTTGAGGTCGACGGCAAGCGCATTGCCCACGTGGGCGACCAGTATATCTTTCCTCGTGAGAACGAGGCGCCATCCGAAAACAACCCGATCGTCCACAGCTTTGTCTATCGCAACGGCGCGTTGCTGGGCGGTTACAGGCAGAGCGCGAGCTGGCTGGCCCAATGGCAGCCGAACCTTCTCATCGGCGGTCATATCAGTCCGATCGCAAACGACGATCAACTCCAGGCGATGGTGGATCAGTGGGCCCGGGAGGTTGACGAAAGTCACGAGCAGGCCATGCCCCTGGCAGAGAACGAAGCTCATTTCAACATGGACAGCTGGGGTGGATGGATCTGGCCCTATCGCCTGCACCTTCCCGAACCGGGGCCGGCGCCGGTGCGCGTAACCGTTCGGAATCCGCTGGCTCGTGAAGCGACGCTCTCGCTGCGGCTGGTTGGCCCAACAGGCTGGCAGGGCACGTCTGCAACTCTGACCGCGCCCGGGCGTGCCGAGGTGGAGCATGCCCTGGAGATCACTCCAGACGGCCCATGCCGCCGTCAGCCGTTCGCGCTGGAACTGGAAGTGGAAGGCCGGCTATTCGGCCAGGTGGCGGAAGCGTTGATGACAGTCGGGGGACCGGCGTGGTAGTGCTCTATTTCAATTATCTACCGCCAATCAAAGATGCCCCACCGAGCAAGTTCGGTGGGGGCCGAACAGGGGTGAGACAGTGAAATCATTGCTGTTTCTCGACAATTGGTTTCTGGACGAGACGTGCGATGCCGAAAGGGTCTTTCCCGCCGCAAAGCTTGAAAAAGTTCTCGACGGGAACTCGCCCGACTCCGGCGCGATGCATTACAGCATGATCAACAAGCTCTACGAGGTCTGGGCCGGCGATTATCGGGATGAAGAATGGAACAAGTCCGCGCGGAACGACATGTACATTATCACCAGCTGGGACGGCGAAAACTCGACGGGAAAGCACCGGCCGCGCCCACTCACCCTGATCGGATCTACGCGTTCCGGATCGACTCCGGCCTGTGGTATACTTGCACCCTGATCCGACAGGCCCAACAGAGGCAAAGGGTGCTGACGAATTCAGTTGAATTAATTGGGGTTGCACCCCCTGCGCAGCGCTCCTGTCTTGAAGACGGGAACACGGGCGTAACAGCGAAAACATGCCGAAACCCAAGAGGGGCGGGGCGTAGAATATATGGTAAGCTCTGGGATGCTTATCCACGAGACAAGGCTGCAATTGGGTCCGTCGTGAAGAAGGAAATTTGAAGGGATGCATACAAAGGTTCAACGCCACGCCCTGAAGGCGCTGCGACTCGCCATGGGCCACGCGAGATTCTCAGAGGGATGAAGGCCATGTCAATTCCCCGCCGTCGTCGCCTATGCACATCTTCTGGCGCTGCGCCGCAGCCGCCGCGCCGGGCCGACATGGCCCCGAATGGATTTACATTGATCGAACTGCTGGGCGTGATTGCGATCATCGCCATCCTGGCTGCGCTGCTGGTGCCGGCAGCTCGACGGGCGCAGGAGATGGGACGGCGGGCCCTTTGCATCAACAACCTGAGACAGATCGGCATGGCGTGCGAGCAGTACATCAATGACCACGACGGCTATTATCCCCGGGTGGGGTGGACGGCGGGGATCCCGGGCCACCGATAGTGGTATGAGACACTCGCCGCGGTTATGGACGTGAACGGCTGGCAGCCGGGAGTGAAACTGTCGCCCCTTTTCGACTGTCCTTCGGCACAGGAAAAGAATCCGGGCTGGGACGGCTGGGGGTATGGCTACAGCCAGATGATCGAGCAGGCACATTCCCCGGGCTGGCCGAATGCCGCGAACTGGAGAGAGAACGGCCCCTGGCCGACGACCAGCAGGACGGAGATTACTCGTCCGGTGAAAACCGCAATCTTCATGGATTTGTCGCATAGCGTCGTGACGCGGGGCGCGTTCATACAGGATCCGGGGCGCCATCCCAATTTGTGGCTCCAGCAGCCCCACGATGGCGGCGACAACTTCGCTTGGGCGGATGGCCACGTAGCCTGGGTGCCGGCGGCCCCTTTTCCGTTCGGTTATCGGTCAACCGAGAACCCCCTGTTTGATGGATGGCCCTGGGATTAGCGAGCCGTTGTCCAGGACCCGACCCCCCGAGCATGCCTCGATCCATCTGCCGTCACGACTTTCGGCGATTGGCGGCGGCTGCCACGTTCGTACGTTACCTCATCCCATGCCCGAAATCGGCTCTTGTTCCTCAAACAAGGCCCGTGAACCCAGGGTGGCGCTCGTCCGGAAACTACTGCGCCTCAGCGGCCTTGCCCTGGAGTGCATAGCTGCTGTAAACGATTGGTTATCACCAACGTTCCGTGAATCTTCACCCTGGGGTGCAAGGAACACCCGAATGCTTCCATAGCAGATCCAAACAAGAATGAAATTGAAGTCACCCTTCCACTCGATTCCACCCAAACAATGGGGATTATCATGAGCAGTATCCGAGTTCTAATATGTTCGGGCCTTTTCTGCAGTTGCGCTTTCCTTCCGTTTGCGGCAGCCGAGAGCACCTTTGAAGGTGATGAGTGGGTGGATCTGGCCTTCTTCAGTCCGGACAAGGTCATTACGGAGAAGCTGGACATGCCCTGGTACGAGGGCTGGACCTTTCCGGAACAGTACCATCCCAAGCACGCGCGTCTGGGCGGCTATTTCCACATCTATATCCGGAACCGCTGGGAGACCCCCGTCAGGATCAAAGGGATCTCCATTAACGGCCGCTCCGTGGAGGACCTGCGCGAGGACCTCACGGTGCCCTGGTGGCGCGTTCTGCCGGATCTGATCCCTCCCGGCGCGATGGCGGAGGCGATCATCCGATTGAAACATCTCCCTGACAGCGAGGAGAGCGAGATCCAGTTCACGGCGTTCTCGGCACTCGCCAAGCCCCGCGGCAAAGAAAGGAAGATCACGTGCAGGGTGAGCAGGGCGGTGATCCCCCCCATTGACCTTGGCTACGTCAGCTTCAACCGCAAGAT